>JABSRF010000325.1 GCA_013215275.1 Oligoflexales bacterium
CATCCGTTTCTACCAAAATATAGCGTTCTGATCACACATGAATAGTGGGTAGAATATTTATTTGGAGTTACCTAAGACCTTTCTAAGCTAACTTGGAGTGGAGATCAATTATGGCAATCAAGTACCTTCTTCTAGCTATTCTATTTATTAATATCCCTCGTGCTGAGGCCACCGCAACCCGCAGTCTTTTCAGTGCAGCTCAGTTGGCAGCTAAAACCGGATTAAGGGTCCAAAGAGGGTTGCACACCCAGGTTCCTCTAGGAATCATTGGGGCAGGACGCATAGGACAGATGCATATTGCCAATATAAAAAACCATATTCCTGAAGCAAAGATAAATTGGCTTGCGGATCCATACCTAGCAGATTACCTAGAGTATGATCCAGATATTCTTACCACAGCTTCCAGCTACGAGGACCTATTAAGAAACTCTGATGTCTCTAATGTTGCCATTTTTGCTTCTACAGACCAACATGTAAATGTGATTCGTCAATGCATCCGAGCTGGAAAAAAATACATCCTTTGTGAGAAGCCTGTTTCTTCCGACCCTATGGAGATAGCAGAGCTAGAAGAAGAGGCACATGAAAACAATGCACAGGTCATGGTTGCCTTCAACCGTAGGTTTGACGACGAGATAAAAAAGGTTAAGGATCAGGTTGAGCAAGGAAGCATTGGCACCCCTTGCCTTTTAAAAATTGCCAATCATGACGGCATATACCCACCGATCGAAACGCTGAAAAATTTGGGTCCAATCTTCTCAGATATGCATTCCCATGACTTTGACAGTGCCCGAAATATATTATCCTATGAAGTGGTTTCAGTCACGGCATTTGGAACTGCTATTCACCCAGAAATGAAAAAAATTAAGGGAGACTACGACACATGTGTCCTTGTTTTGAGGATGGAAAATGATTGTCTTGTGGTGATTTCAGGTATGCGTCAAGATGGTGGAGGTTATCAAAATAGTATGGAAGCTATCGGTACCGATAGTCGAGTAGGATTTGGACCTAGATTAATCATTGACCCAAAGTCAGGAGAAGAGCGGATGCCAAAAGACTTTGGAGAGTATTTCGAACAATCTATGGTTGATGAAATTAGAGAGTTCGTTGAGTGCGCCTCAGAGGGAAAAACGGTCCCAGTTTCTTTGCGTGAAGCGAGGTATGTTGCTGAAATTTCTGCAGCTGCAAATAAATCAGCTGACATCTTTTTTAGAACGGGCAAGTCCCAAGAAGTTAGTATCGATGAAGTCAGAGAAAGCTTCTAGCTCGTTTAAAAAGCTAAACTTCTAGCTTGAGGTCGCTTGCAATGGTAATCGGGCCTTCGACCTTAGGCCTAAATTTTAATTTAACCCCAACTTTCAAGTCGTGAGCTAAGCCATTTTTCTCAACATCCGAAGGGAAAAACATGATGGTGCTTTTTTGAAAAGCAGCATCTTCCACCGTAAGCCATCCGCAGCGGGTCGGGTTGTAATGGCTCACCCTTCCTGTAAACTCAAAATCATGCTCCGAACCTTCCAGGACAAGGGCACCTGCCGACTTTATTCGGGAGAGGGCATCTTCAAGTTCTTTCAACTTGGGGTCTCCTTCCTTTACGCAGATATAAAGCATATGCTTCGCCCGAGTACAGGCTACATAGACCAAACTGGACATAATCGGATTGCTAAGGGGGAGATTATATTCGCTGAGGTTAATGAGGATGCCTATCTTGGTTTCGAGCCCCTTAAAGGCACTGATCGTGGCTACTGAAATATGACCTGAAGGAGTCCTTGTTTGCTTCCAATGTTTCTTCTTATTAAAAATAAGCCTATGGATAGGAAATTTCGCGATTTCATCTTGACCGGATAATACCGACTCTTTACTGCGAGGATCACGTGCTGACAATAGGGTGATTTCCTCAGCTTTAATTTTTTCATCACGGGTTAGAGTCCTGACCACCTTCACTAACTGCCTTATACAGTCTTCTTTATCTTTATAAACGATAAGCTTCGGGCTATACCCTAAACGCCCACAATGACTCTGAAGAACATTGCCTCCAGTTCGAAAAGGCCTTGCAAATCCCGAAATTTCTCGGGTCGTTCTGTAATTATGAACAAGAGGGAAAAATGGTGCTGAGATCGGCAGGGTGTCGTCAGGATTAAACTTGCGATCTAGTCCACCGGAGCCAAAAATTCCCTGTGATCGATCGAAAAAGAGGTATAGGCAACCCGTATCCGGATGCAGCAACTCCTCAAACGCCTCCCACCAAAATGGTTGAACATCCTGGGCTTCATCGCAAATGATCACATCATATGGCACGCTCAAGTCCGCAGCTATCGAGTCTTTCAAAAGAACCGGCCCATCAATTTGAACCCAATCAGAGCGACTCCCCTCGTAGCCGGTGGGGGGAGTCAAGAGGTTTACCCCGTGAGTTTCTGCAATACCAGAGTAGGTTTCGACTTCGATCCCCTCTCCTGTCTCTTGCTTAAGAAAAAGGTTTAGGATCGGGTTCGAAGAAAGCAATAAGACTTTCTTGCTAAGGTCTCGAAAATGCTTTGCAATCAGCAGCGCTAGCATCGTCTTACCTGTTCCAGCCTCACCTTCTACTCCGATCTTACGGCTACTTGTAATGGGGGTTACAAGGGAATCATAAATGGTTTCCACATCACGAACCCTCAGTTCATGGCCATCAATATAGTCCCGGATATAAAGCCTACTGGTAAAGCTCTTTCCCACCAGGAGCCCGTCTAACTCTGTGCTAATATCCCTAAATTGCAGAAAATGAGCAGGGTGGGCTAACTTTGCTGTTTTGGTAAGATAGCGCTCCATATCATTAATTTCTTCCCGCCCCATAATTAAGCTGCTATTGATCCCAGCCGTACCTGCAAAGGTTTTGGCTGTTACTGAGGGAAAGCAAACCATGTGAGTGACAGGAACTTTCATATCGTTTTTTTTTAGCAGGCGGAGGAAGCGGCTTTTCCAAACGAGGGCCTGCTTGAAGGGATCTTTGATCGAAAAGCTTTCTCCATGCCGATTGATTGAATAGAACTGCTGCTGCGTTGCATCATATTTAATCCTTCCCCCTTTTACTTCAACCACAAAGATACCGTAGAGTGGGTGGTAAAGCACAAAGTCCATCTCGTTATCCTTGAGTCCGTCTTCTCCTTCAAACTGTGACAGGTTGACAGAGTGGTAAACCTTCCAGTGATGGGACAAGCTAGACCTACAAAGATTATAAAAGAGCTCCTCCGCCCTACTGGAAAAGATGACCCTTGTCTTCCTAATATCGGGATAAATTTTCACAGGCGACCTTTCAAACATGACTAAAAAGATTTCTACGACCTTCGAGCTTAGCTATTATTGTACCAAGATACGGAGAGGAAAGCGTAACAGTCTGACTTTACGAATATTATTATCAAAACCCTGTAGACCATACCCATTCATATGGTATGAGGTCCCACAAAATTTATAAGACTAGCATTTGTGACTCAATTTCGATTTCTATTGAGAGCCTGACCTAATGTCGGCATCAATGGTGCACACCTAGGATTTCTAAGATCAATGGTTTTTTGCTATAATTTTATAAAAAAACCTCTCAATTTTGCACAAAAGCATCAAAACATTTCGTTTTTAGCAAACACACAATGGCGCACTTGGGCTATCGACAACAAAAACTTCATACAAAGGGTGGTTTAATGCAAAAATATGACCAATTTAAAGATTGGATCTTAAATGAAGGCAAGCGGTGTAACTCTGCCCATGAATTCTTAAATCAACTGATTTGTCGCTTGAATGAGTATGGAATGGAGATTCAGCGATCACTTACC
The DNA here is from genome assembly GCA_013215275.1 of Oligoflexales bacterium. GTDB lineage: Bacteria > Bdellovibrionota_B > Oligoflexia > Oligoflexales > Bog-1112 > JABSRF01. The sequence continues at coordinate 3,801 of JABSRF010000325.1, forward strand.
AGCATTTTACTCTGCATCCTGAAGTGGGAGCCATCACTTATCAATGGAGCAATGAATTAACAGAACTGTCTGCTCCATTGCCTTTTATGATCCGTAGGTTTGAGCATAAATTTAAGGGTACAACAGTCGTTGAATCTATTCTATCTGACTCCGTTTTTGAGTCCGAGATATACCACAACAGCCCACTTTTTCTCGTCAGGTCAAAACGTGGACGGATCGAACAAAGCTTTCCATTAGAAAAAAGTGATAACTACTTTTCAATATATGAGGACCTAGAAAAATTAGGAGTGACTTTTCACTATGGTCGTGAGCTTGAGTTTGCAGATGGAAGCATCAATCCGATCAGCTTCGCTTCCACAAGACATGGCGGTCTAACAGACGAACATTTGGAACTAATCGATCAAATAGCTCCATGCATTGCAGCTTGCATAGAAATTTTCTCCCAAAAGCGACTGACGGCACTGGTCTCGATCTATTGACGCACTCTAACGGTCATTAACTCCACGATACTCATAGGTTTAGCAATTATCCCT
>JABSRF010000326.1 GCA_013215275.1 Oligoflexales bacterium
TTCGAAGGGTACTAAAAAGTCCCATATTACAAGGATCATCATAACCTAAACGACATTTTTTGATGGAAACTTCTGCTTAAGTCCTTTCAGACCTTATTGAAGAGCTTTTGATTTCCGACATTCTTTGAGCATCGTTTAAAATCCCTTGAAGCTGACCCTTGTCTGCAATGATCGTAATATCTAACTCTGCCAAGCCATTTTTCGAACTAGGTTTAAAATCTAGTGTTTCTATACCCGCCCCTCGATCAGCTAACATCAGTGAAACTTTGGCAAGGGATCCTTTTTTATTCTGCACCATCATTAATAGCCGATAGTGGTTTCTATTCTTCTGGCTATGAGAAAGGGGTGTCTTTTGGCTCACTTTTCTGTTTTTTTCTAAAGCCCCACTCATCGTGATTCCTTCTAAGTATCTTATTGCGTGCACTCACAATTTTAAGCAGTGAGCATCTACTTTTAACCTTATTTTCATTCGATTAAAAGGAAAATCCCAAGCGGGATTAAGAAGGCTGCAGGATTACAGGCAAGAAAGTATAAATCGGAAATCTTGAGCGGGCGCCCTTCAAACCCTGATTACTCTTGAGGAACAGGTTTCATCCTACTTCTCCCAATAAATTAGATTCTCCGAAGATTCAATCTTCCGCATCCTCGGCCTGGATACGGTACCCTAAGCCCAGGATCATCTGAAATTCAGATTTTTTAGCTTCATCACTAGACCCTTGGATGCTGGCAAGCAAGAACTCTGCCTCAATATTTTTAGACTCCATACTTAGGCCTGCGGAAAATTTATTTTCTCCATTGGATTGCGCTTCAAACCCTAGCCGAGGAATCCAAATTTTTTTGTCAGCTGCAGCAATGCGATACTCTCCTGCAATGCCTAAGTTTGAAAACTCCTCCGCAAGCAACTCACCATTCCCAGTTTCGTTTCGGTTTTTGACTTCAAAGAACTTTTCAACACCAAGCATCAAAGTGAGAAATCTTGACGCTCTAGTTTTAAAGCCTACAGAGACGAAGCCCTGGCTATATGCCGATTCATTGTATTCCACCACCTCGTTTTGATTAATGAAAGAATTCTCTTCTTTGACATGAGTTCCACTTTTAGAGTAGGAGCCAGGTTTATAGACAGCAGCCATCGACGTCTCTCTGGTTAGTTTAAGCCGGTAACCAATTTCAGCATAAGCAATCGAGGCTGACTTGTTGAGAGACTGCCTGCGTTCAAAAATTTCACCGTTGATATCTCTTTGCGAGGTCTGCTTACTGGTTTCTTTGCGCTGATCAATGGACACCTGAAAACTAAACATGTATGCACTTGAAGGAGCTAAGACGAACCCAAGATCCGCAATCAAATTATCAACACTTTGCTCATCCTCCCATTCAAAGCTTTGATAACTTGAAATATCTCTGTAGGAATTTGAACTAACTTTCACAATGATGCCGGAGGGCCTTGCTCTGCCTGTGATGGAGAATAGGGGAACCGAACCATAGACATAAACATCTGCCTGAGTTAACTTTGACTTTGTGTCTACCAAAGACCTTGTTTGATTGCGATAACCAAGATCCCCACCGACTTTTGCATCCTTTGTTAGCCCATTGATATGATAAGGCAAAATAGGCCTATGGGTGCTATTCAGCACAGCAATACCAGCTGGACCTAATGCCTGAAGCCTTGCTTCACCGGCAAACGATGAACCGCACCATCCCAAACCAAGTAAGAGTATCAAGCTTATCAAACCATGCTCCATCTTGATTAGATCCTCAAGAATAAGATAAGATTTTAAATATACCTTAATACAAATTGTAATGCCTTCAGGTCCCTGTGCAAAGAAGAGACCAGTGAGAAACTCTTTTATCCTTTCATGATAGGAGTCTGGACATGGACCATGACCAAATGCAACGTTCTAAGCAGAGATACGAGCTCAAACTCGAAGTTGATTTAGACCTCCAGCCCATGACCCTTTCTCCAAAAGAGCCTTGCTATACCCATAATGTTAGCTACAAAGGAATGTTCATCAGCTGCTCAGGTAAGATCCCGGACCCTGGAGACATGGTAAGCTTCAAAATCTTAAGACCCTTCGAGCCTCATTTAGAAGGAAAAGGCATTGTCAGGTGGTGCAACAAAGAAGGCAATCAAGTTAGAGACAGGGGGGTAGGGCTCGAAATCCTCGATTTTATAAGCCCTTACCATCAAGGCTATTATGAGCAGCTCATTTCGCTGCTTGAAGAGGATATGAAAAATTAGTACACACATGACTTCCCTTCCTTCGTTGTGCTACCTTAAGCTAGCTTGGCCGTATGTCTGATTCACAGCGAGAAAACAATGCCTGTAAGTATTTTTGACCTGTTTAAAATTGGGATTGGACCTTCCAGCTCTCATACCGTTGGTCCTATGCTAGCTGCTTTTACGTTTGTTAATGAAATAAATAAAAATAGTAAGCTCTCACATGTCAAGAGGTGCCTTGTAGACCTCTATGGATCTTTAGCCCTTACCGGCCTTGGTCACGGAACGGATAGGGCTATCATCCTTGGGCTCATTGGTCATCACCCAGAAACAGTTGATCCGAGGATCGTTTTCAGTTTACCTGAGGAGGTTAGACAAAATAAGAATTTACAACTCGGTGGCAAACATACTGTGGTGTTTGATCCTGCTAATGATTTAATATTCCATCGTACTAAAACCTTAAACCACCACCCCAACGGCATCAAGATCACTTTCTTTGGAGATAACTCAAAAAAACTTGCAAGCAAAACCTACTACTCCACAGGAGGAGGCTTTATTGCTACCGAAGAGGAAATGATAGAGAATGCCAAAAATCCAAAGAGCAAGACCCCTCAAAGTTTTCCTTACCCTTTTTCTTCAGGTCAAGAACTACTGGAGTTATCACAGCAGCAAAAAATCAGTATCAGCGATATGGTCCTTGCCAATGAAATGACACTTCGGCCAAAGGAAGAGGTAGAGAAAAAACTTGATGCCATTTGGCATGAGATGAACCAATGCATTGACTGCGGATGTAAGGCTCAGGGAATACTACCTGGCTCACTCAAAGTAAAAAGGCGTGCAGGCCATATCTTTGAAGAGTTGACTAAAAAACCAGAGCAATCTCTAAAAGACCCTCTTACGATTCTGGATTGGGTTAACCTTTACGCCCTAGCGGTTAACGAAGAAAACGCCTCAGGGTCCCGCATCGTAACCGCACCAACGAATGGAGCCTCTGGCATCATTCCAGCAATCTTAAGGTATTACGAACGCCTATGCCACCACCAAGGGGATCGAGAAGGAATCCACAAGATCTTACTCACAGCGACAGCAATAGGATCCCTTTATGCAAAAAATGCTTCCATTTCTGGGGCAGAGGTAGGGTGCCAAGGTGAGGTGGGCGTCGCTTGCTCCATGGCTGCAGGCGGGCTCACAGCAGCTATGGGAGGCAGCACCATGCAAATCGAGCAGGCTGCTGAGATTGGCATGGAGCATAATTTAGGCCTAACTTGCGACCCCATTGGAGGCCTGGTTCAGATTCCCTGTATCGAAAGAAATGCCATGGGTGCCGTCAAGGCAATCAATGCGGCAAGAATCGCTCTGCGCGGAAGTGGTCACCACTTTGTATCCCTTGACTCTGTGATCAAAACAATGAAAGAAACTGGAAAAGATATGAAGACCAAGTACAAGGAAACCTCGCGTGGTGGCTTGGCTGTAAATGTTGCATTATGTTGAAGATGCCTATCTTTGGATTATTGGCTCAGGACTTTTTTCTTTGCAAAACAATGATGACTCCAAATCACAACTGGTTCGGGTGGCGCTAAAGACGAGGAGTTTATAATCTTTTGTTTCATAAAATAAATTTTGACCTGCTTCAATTTTTTTAGGTGATCAGCCTCCCCATTATTCCACCGCCTGCATAGGTATTTACCAAAATAAAGCCGGTGTGCTTTATGCTTCTTGAGCCAAATTTTCATCAAATATTTTCGCCATCTCTGACTGATAAAAGTCTGAGAAACTAGCTCCGGTTTTTCAAAAGATGCTTTTTCCAGTTCTTGAGTCCAGACATTGACTTCGGTGCCATTTACCAACGTTCCAGGTATCACATACCACCCAGACGTCGAAGGGGGCTTGGGCGAAAACATATTCCAGCGTTGACTAATGCGCAAGGCATGCATCAAAGGTTTCAAAGGCCTGGGGAAGCTAACATCCACCTGAGGCAAGAAACTGAGGTTCCAAATAACCTGAGTTCGACAGAATTATATCGCCAATTGCATATTCCTGTCTAAATATTGCTCAACTTCATGTGAAGTTT
>JABSRF010000327.1 GCA_013215275.1 Oligoflexales bacterium
AAAATCCAGCCAAAACGTGCTAAAGCGAATATTTGGGGGATTGGCGATTACATTTCGCTACAGCGACTAATTAACGATTATGCGTACAAGATAATTAATTAGGTTATATATTTATATGGATTTTATAGTGGCATATCAGGCTTAATAACTATTTATCGTAAGCACCGATCTGTGGGCTAATCGTCACAAACTAACGATATATATTCAGACTATATTTGTGGATTATTCTTTTGTAATCCGGATCGACGTTACTTCATTCTGCAGACCGAAAAATCCTAGATGAGGGACATCTGAATTTGAAACAACGTATGCTCCACTTTTGTTAAAATAGGGGCTTTCATATAGTTCTATTTGATAGCCATCTGGCACCTTAACAGAATCTAAAGAATTATCTGAAAACCATTGATCATCTGGAAAATTCGAGTCAATGATCAAGTTATCCCAAGTCAATTCTTCGCCTACCTGCAAGTCTGTCACATCAATCTTTATGTGGTACCCTTGATAATACTCTACATCCCATAAAACGATATACTTCTTTTCAGGCTGAACAACGAGGCTATCTTGATTGGCTTCCCTTGCTAGAACAATCTGAAACTTATTGCTCTCTAGAGATGATACTGTAAAATCGATGCTTCCATCATCGTCAAGGAATACGATACTTTCCATCTCTTCTTGGTCTAAGCTCCCCTGGCAGGTAAGGGTGACATTATCTTCACTTAGAGAACAAGTGAGGAATGAGCCATTTATCATCACAGGTTCCAGCACAACATCACCGTCCTTAGAACTACTTGACTCATCAGTGCTGTGATCATTGGGCAACAAATTATTTCCGTTACTACTGCTGTTTGAGCTCGATAATTCTGTCTCACTGCTACAAGCCGTATGAAACATCAAGCTCAATGGCACAACTAAGATTAGTAAGCACCTGTGCATGCGATCCCTCTCTTCATGGGTTCGAAACTATTTAATTGGAATGAATTAGCCTACAGAAAGAAGATCGGATCTTGCTCTCAATTCTAGTCATTAATTTTCTTGATGCTAGCTTTTATAATAATTACAGCAGATTAGTAGACAGTGTCTTTATGAGAAAAAATATGTGCCTAATATTACGGCAGAAAGAAGTCAGGCTGAAATTGAAAGATCCACACCTTTTAATTTTTGAGCTATCTTCGTGATTTAGCGGAGCTAGCTTTTGCCAGAGATGGATGTTGATAGCACAGTGAAAAGCAAAACAGCAGCAAAACAATGGAAGAAAACTGACCCACTTTGGGGTTTATTCCCCCTGAAAAAATATCGATAACATAGGTCCATACAATCGAGGACTGCCCATATAGGGTCGCAATACCAGCATTCAAAAACTTAAAGCTGAGTGTTAGAAAATACTGCGTGCTAAACCCTAGAATAACTATCTCGTAGAGCCTATAATCTTGCCAACTGATTCTCGAAAACCCCCGTGAATCTAACAACAGACAAGAAAAGGATAATGAGACTAAGCTTAGAAAAAATAGGATTGTCAGAAAGTGATGTTTGCTTGCAACCTTCTTCAAGCTCAAGAAAGCTGCTGCTGAAAAAACACTCCCAAGTACAGGGTAGAATAGCATGTGTTGTTCAATGTGATGGATTTGGGCTCCATTGTAGACGTAGATAGCGAACATACAGCTCAAGATTCCGAGCATTTGCTTGAAAGAAAGCGGTTCTTTTAAGATCAAGGTACCACCCATGACTGTAAACAGCAATGTTAAGGACGAGATTAAAAAGGAAGCGAGCGAAATAGGAAATATTTGAAATGAAATAAAATTAAAGATGAGCCCAAGTGATCCAAAAATGGCACGCAAATAGACATATTTACTTAGGCCTTTAAAGGTATCAATGTGTTTTAACTTGAGACATGGAAAAATTAAAACCACTAAAGATAAAGTTCTAAAAAAGGTTATTTCAATGGCGCTATAGGTATCTTTTACATCATTTATGATAAAAACCATTCCACTAAAGCACATTGCAGAGAAGACCGCAGCAAGGCACCCAATAGCCATGGCTTTATTATGCAACTTTATGCCCCCGGCATTCGAATAATTCATGCTATATTTGCCCCTCTAAAAGGGTTCAAAGGAGCACTATTACCAAGATCAAAGAACGGCTCAGACACAATGTCATTGAGTCCATCTAAATGATGGATCATGATATTCATTTCATTAGGTATAGCATGATCGATCGCAGCATGTTTTTCAGCTATGCCATAATAGTTGAACCCAGCATTGATGAGTGTTTCTTTTCTGCTGCCGATTGCTAAGCAAGCTATCGACCTCATCCCTGAATCTAAGCATCGCTTTAACCGGATTGCTGTTAATATTTTTGAAAAACCTCTCCCTCGAAACTCCGGATGGACAACCATTCGGTTTATGGAGCCTACGGGAAATTGCAATAGTTGATGAAGATTTGAAAAAGCATTCCAATCTGGAATTGTTTCTAACTTTGAATGGAACGATAACCTAGCAGCCGCTGCTAGCTTTCCTTCTGCGATGATTACATAATGTTCTGAGTTGAAGTCTAGGCCTTCAAACATATAATCGCAGCCAAGAACATTACAAAATTCACTGTTCTCATAGTTCCAAATATCAACTCTAAACTTACTGATGGTCTTTAAAAAGTTGCTGTCATTTACCTTCAATACTGCATAAGACATCTCACATCTCCAGTGCCAAAAACTTAGTTTTTAAATTTTAGTCAACTTGCTCTAGGGTGATTACATTTGCCATCTCGGAATGAATTGAATCTATGTTAGAGGAGGTTATTCTGATTTTGTTAAAAACAAATTAAGAAGCATTTAAAAGTAAAATTGACTAAACAGCCAGTCAACACAAAGTTGAACGAATATTCGTATTTAAATAATCCTCTATCCGATCAGCTCCGTGCTTGCTCATGTTGTGAGCAGACCAATTTGTAACAATAATTACCAATAAAAAATAATTGGGATGTAGCTTAAATCGATTAGCACTAGAAACGGAGGGATGAATTATTGTTTTAGAAGGTCCTGATACTCGACCACTAAGCTTTGAAAACTGCTCTTCATGCGCGGGATTGCAATACCATGGACAAACGAAGGCACGTTGGTCTGTAAATGGTTGCTGATAACCACAACAAGCTCCTCATCATTACGGGGGAAAATCATATGCAGTCGATTAACTGCTACGGTTCTTTCATCTATGGCATTTAAGAAGGTGTCGCTCAGGTAAACAACCTTTGTATCCACATCGAAAATTGCTCTTTCTAAGTCGTAATTTGCAGTTTGAAGTCCACCACCAGCTTCGACAACTCTCTTCTCACGAATAACCCAACCATTTTTGAAGAATTCACTGTTTGCAGAGTAATCCCCCTGAGGCCCAAAGGTCGCTCCAGGCTCAGAGAGAGCATCGTTATAATCAGCGTTTTGATTAATCCCCATTAATTTCGTCAAAATTGCGCTCAGATCGCTACTGTTCATCACGAAACTAGACACAAACATTGCTTCCAAGATATTAGCGCTTTCTTCGGATGCGGCTGGGCTTATCAACTCGATATACTGGATATCCTCTACTTGACTGGAGCCCGCATTGGCATCTGCCAGCTTGATAATATCGTTAAAGTTACTACTGCAGATATTGTTGATCAGTTTGGGAATGTTTTCTTTAAAATAATCTTGGGGGCCATCCTCACAAAGATTAAGGCTTCCCACAATTGCACCATTATTGCTGTCGTCACCAGCATTGTCTGTTCCATCACCACTTCCTGAATTGCCACCGGCATTTGAGCTATTGTTGTTACCACCGCTATTACTGCCATTGTTATTTCTATCTCCGTCGATATTTTTGCTACCGACCTTCTTAGAGCCTTTTTTAATCTCACTTGGTTCAGGGGGAACACAATTCAAGATACTTAAACTAAGAGCTATTAACAAAGTAAATGCCATGGGTACGGTGCCTCTGATTACCTTCGAATTGAGTGTGGGGATTTGCCTATATCGATACAAACCGACTCTGTAAATCTCAGCGGTTCTTGCACTGCACTTGAATGATTTTCCTTAAACCTGCAATTTATGTGCATTTATTACACTTCGGAGCAATCTCGATCACAAATATTTATTGTTTTTGAATGGTTAGCTAGTCGCTGTAGCGAAATGTAATCGCCAATCCCCCAAATATTCGCTTTAGCACGTTTTGGCTGGATTTTTTCTGCA
>JABSRF010000328.1 GCA_013215275.1 Oligoflexales bacterium
GAGGCCGTTAAGAATCCATTTGAGACCGTGACCGAGGTCGTAAGATTAAGATCAACCTAAGAGATTAGGGCTATATCTTAATAATTTAATTAAATTGTTACCTTTACAAGCCAGTCATGACTTAATTCTACTTCACTTCAAAAATGAAATGATCATTCCCTATTTTTATAAGGCCCATCAAATCACTAAAGTTGTCAATCCATTTATTGCATTTGAGTTTGTAGAAGATAAAAAATGGAAGAAAAAGTTTCCCAACGTCAAACGATATGATGAACGTTACGTTGACCCTCTACCCATTACCTTTACTGACAATAAACTGGTTGTGGAAACTGAATGGTACCCAATGCACCCTATGGGGGGAAAATCAGGCTTTAGCCCTTGGAGGCATATGGATACTTTGGTAGGCCTAGAGTTCGTTAATGCCAAGGCATATTTTAGGCAGTTCACTCCCAAGGACTCGAAACTAATGGGTGGATTCAAGGTCTTTATCAGTCGCTGTCAATACTGTCATGGAGTCAAGAACATAGGTGCTCGATATGGCTGGGACTTTGCTGGGCCGATCCCAATTCATAAAAAAAGAACCATTGATACTTTGAAGAATCACATTAAAAATAAAAAGGAAAATGCTTTTAAACTGGGCATTCGTATGCCCCACCAAAAGGATATTTCCCGCAATGAAGTTCAAGAGCTTTGGCTGTGGATGAAGCATATGACTGAGCGTGAAAAACTTCCTTCTTACCAACCCAATTAACTGAGAGTGGAATCATCATGAGTCAAATTCAAGAGCTTGTACTTTTCCAAGGTCCAGCAGTTTGGGGTATCGCTAATGGCAGCCCCTTTTGTATCAAGCTAGAGTTTTTTTTGAGGCATCAGAAAATTCCTTATCGAACAAAAATGTTCAATCCACAGATTGCCCCAAGAGGAAAAATGCCCTTTGTTAAGTGGCAAGGCAAGCTGATTGGTGATTCAGACCTCATCATCAAAACTCTATGCAAAGATCTAAATATTGAGCTCGACAAGCACTTAAATGAAGAACAAAAACACCTGAGTCATGCCCTAAAACGGATGCTTGAAGAAGGCACCTATTTTGCGGGCTTTTGGAACCGATGGATGATCGACGAAAACTGGGAGCTCGTCAAACAAGCATACTTCAGCCACTTGCCGCCCTTGCTTAGAAACTTATTGCCAAAGTTTCTAAGAAAGCAAGTTAAACGAACCTGTCATGGTCATGGGATTTCCCGCTATGAAATCGATGAAATTTATGAAAATGTGAATAAAGATTTAGCAAGTTTAGACCACTTCTTTTCCAAAGAGGGCCCTTACTCTTTGGAAATAGTATCTCGAGCCTTGATTTTACGGCCTATGCATTTCTTTCATCTTTTCTAATTTCTGAACTCCCAAAACCCATCAAATCTGCATTTAGAGAGCATAAGCCATTCCTAGAGTACATCAATAAAGTGAACCATGAATGTTTCCCAGAACTTGTGAAGTCTTAACTTTGCTTTTTGGAAGGAATGAAGATTCTGGCTCTCAGTGGCCAGTCCAATTGTGATTGCTCATTTGCTTTTGAATCCTACCTTGAGGGAAATAGGAAGGAACTTTGAAACCGCCTTTTTGAGGGAGAGTTTCGAATCGTTCTCGCCTCCGGATTTGCAGCATCCAAGAAGCTAAAAATAGTAGCCCCAGCCCACCCAGTATTTGGATCCACCAAGCTCCGCTATCTTTTTTCAAAGACGATGCTCTTCGAACAGCTGCATTTGTTCTCTTCTTAGCTAATTGCTTTTGCTTGTTTTTTCGTGAGATTTTCCGCTTCTTTCTTTTCTTCTTTTTTTTCTTGGTCACGGTTTCAGAAGCTGAGGCTTGAGCATAGGCAATCGAAGTGTTTGAACCACTGATGACACTCGTCACTGGTGAAAAAGCAAAAGCCATCACCAGCATAAACATAAATTTTCTCAAAAGCGTCTGCTTGAGCATGAAAAACCCACTTTTAATAAACTCGTTCATAAAAAATTATCGGAATAATGGTCTGAGTTATTTAGGGAACCTGGATATGATACGATTATCTATCGAAATAATGGCATTAATATATTGAGGTAGAAGGCAAACATGGTGGCTAAGCAGGCTTTGAGGGAAAGGGTCTTCGAACTGCTAAAAAAGCTTCTTAACCTCCAAACATGTCGGCACTTTATTAGTCGTAATCATATGAACTCCCTTAGAAAACAGAGATTTCATTTTTTTTGTTCTATCGATCGTCCACATATCAATGATCTTTTGGTTTCCCTTCAGATGATCGATCATCCCATCAGAGATCAAATAGGGCCCTATCCCGTCGAAACGATCTGGTAGATAAACAGTGATAGGAGTTAGCCATATTAACTGCATGGGCTCTTGGTAGATCAGCTCTTGCTTCGAAAGGGTATCTAAAACCTTTTGCTCAAAGCTGACACCGACCAAGTTAATTGGCTTTCCTTGAAGCTCTCGCAATAGCTTTAGGGTTGCCTCTGACGGGAAATCTTTAAATTCTAGGATCAATGCTTGATCCAATCCTGCAAATGAATCGAGCACAGACTCCAGAGTAGGGATTTCCTCCCCATTTTTTAGCATGCAGTTGTCTTTGATGGAGTCGTAGTCCTGAGAGCTAACAGGGACTTTAACCTTACAGGTCTTAGCAGGTTTGCTTGTTGCTGTGCGTTTTAAACGAGCATCGTGAAGAACTAGTCCACGTCCATCTTTACTATGCCTGACATCCAGCTCAATGGCATCAGCGCCAGCTTTAACTGCAGCTTCGATGGAAGCCATTGAATTTTCGAGGTGAGCAGCACTATATCCCCGGTGAGCCACACACCATGGAAAGCCTGTTATTTGTGCCATCAACGCCTGCTCGCGTCCCATGAAGGACAAAAAAACAAGGATATAGGTCTGGAATAAATTTTTTCGCATACTATGCTCCTTAGAGGTATTTTCAACATAGTGTGTATGCGAAATCGTATTCAATCAAGCTGGAAAAAAGTAGACCGTACTATTGAATATAAATTTGTTTTGGGATTTCTCGACAAGCTCGAAATGACTCAAACCCCAAAAATTGATCTCTACTGACGGTGAGTTAAAGAGTTATAGGGTCATCTCGACTGATACAGACTTATAGGGTCATCTCGACTGGAATGGAGAGATCCCCATGTTTAGCTCCAAATGCAAAGTTAGCTAGACAAGGACTCGGACCTAAACTGAACAAGTTGATCCTTTATCATGTCCCTGACATTTCGAAAATTTTGCAGAAGCTCTTCCTTATTGTCACTTGAGCCAGCGGGATCAGGCATTGGCCAATGAAGTCTTTTGGCAGGGCCTGGGAGCACTGGACAAGATTCTTCCTTGCAGAGGGTGATGACCCAGTCAACCGGAGTCTGCAAAAACTCATCCACAGATTTTGATCTTTGATCCCCTGCATCTATACCAATCTCAGCAAGGGCTTTCACGGCGCAGGGGTGAACAGAGCTTGGTTTGGTGCCGGCACTATAGATATTTACTTCCTTTTCCTCTATGAACAGGTTTCTGGCAATTCCTTCGGCCATCTGACTTCTTGCTGAATTTGCGACACATAAGAAAAGAATACTTGGCATACAGCACCTCCAAGGGATTAGGAAAAACTAAAGAGATCTTCCTTCTGATTTTATCCTATCATGCCATATGTCTCCTAACTCCAATAAGAAAACCTCAAATCTTTCCTCGTCTAGCGTCGACCATAAGCCGAAATACTCTTCTATCTCATCACTTAGTTTTTCTTTATCTTCTTCCTTCAAGGAAAAAAACTCTGACGCAGCAACCTCTTCCATGCTAATACGATCTTCTGGATTAAACCGCAGCATTCTGTCCAACAAGGTAAACAAATCAGAGTCCATGTGAGCAAGCTGGCCTTTACTCCAAGAATAACCCCCGTCCTTCCTAGAAAAATTCTTGAGAAGCTCTTTTTTGATATCTTGGATTTGTTGGAAATGCTTTGGCGAAGTGGAATCGATCAGGAACTTACCCTGACTGACAACGTATAAGAGCATTCCAAGTGACCATACATCAACCTTTTCATTCATTTCCATGGGCTTTAATTTACTAATTCCTGACTTAGAGTTAGGAGGCGGATTGCTAGATTAAGTGCAGAAGAAAAATTTTCATCGCTTCGCAGGGCGACTTTAGATAACCTGTGATACGA
>JABSRF010000329.1 GCA_013215275.1 Oligoflexales bacterium
TGATCTTGGCCATGACAATCCTCCTTCATGAACTATTTTAACTGAAGATTGTCTAGTTCCGTCTGGGCCATTACATACCGTCTTTTTTGTGATAGTAGGGCTGCGCTAGCTCTCTGATAAACGATAGGTCTAAAACCTTATCAAGGCGTTTTAGAAAATGATCATTTGGAACGAAAGTGTTCAGATCGATTGTTGTGAACAAGGGTTGTTGGAAAAGTGTTTGACCGAGCATCATTTGTCCCTACAATTAAAATAGCAGCTCTCATCCTATTACATAGTGAGCGTTTTTTACACACTTTTTCAACAGCCTGATATCTTTCTTGATTGCTAGTTTTCATTTGACAAGCATTTCATTTTCAGATCTTATTCGTATTTTTAACTGGTTTTCTGAGGGTAGTAAGATGAAGCATTCCTATTTTTTAGTTCCGATACTGCTGTTTGCCTTGCAAATTAAGGCTCAAGAAGGAGGGTCACATTCAGATCATGGACGAGCAAATGCTCATGAGGTGTGTCAAGATGATGACCTCCTGCTTAGGGTTGGATCAAATAGCTATACGTTAACCCAAGATTTTCTTGATGCCCTTCCTGAAGATTGCCCCCTAAGGGTCATGTTTCAGTGTGGTCTGGAACCAGCAAGAAAAGATGAGGATGGTCATTACCTTATCCAGGAGGATGCTGAGCTATTTGACATCATGGTAAATTGGGTTCTTACCGGAATGCTTCAAGTAAGCGACCTAGATCAATTAGAAGCACTGCGCGTGTTAGCAGACAAATGTGTACCCAGCATGCTTCCTGCGATTGATAGGCACCTATGCCTACAAACCAAAGAATATGAAATTGAGGCGAGGCAACTGGATTCGGATTCGGGATGCCACTTTATTTGCAGAAAAAGCGATGGCTTGGTCATTGGCCTCGAAGACAATGCATCTTGCAGCTACAAGATGATGCAAGGCGCACTAAACACATACAGAAAGGACTATATTGGACAAATGAGAAATTTTATTCTAATGGCAATTCCTTGTGGGCATCACTATTCTTATACCCATGAGGTTGGGAAATGCATGTCAAAAATTTATAATTTGAGCAGTAGAAAGCCTATCGGTGACTCTTGTCTATTTGATCAGGCTGTTTGTCAGATAAATAACGCCGTCCCTCCATATATTCCTGCTCCGGTAGGAGAGCAATTTGGAGTGTTCAATATGGTTTCTGGCAAAAGGGTGTCAGAAAAATTATTTAAAGACCCCACAAGTTGCCTTCAATATATTTATGAGCACCTATTGAAAGACCTCAAAATTTGCGATTAATCTCCTTAAGGTTCGGCACTCACTTCCCTTTCACATGCCGAGTTCTATGATCTAATGGCTGGGCGCTCAACCCTGGTCCCAAGCATGAAAACACGATGGTCATCAGCTTAGTTCGGAGAGCATAAGCCATTAATTATTATTTATTATATCAGGTGTTTGGGCTTGTGGTATGTTTCAAATAGCTTAAACTTGCATGAAGCAAGCACAAACTATTCCATGAGGATGCAAACGTGATTAAAATCTACGGAAACGCGAAAACAAGAGCATTTAGGCCACTGTGGGCACTGGAAGAAGCGGGCTTAGAGTATGAGTCCGTTCCTATCGATTTTTACAAAGGAGAGCATCAGTCTGAGGCATTTTTAGCAAAAAATCCCGGCGGAAAAGTGCCTGTGCTGGTGGATGGAGACTTTGTTTTATATGAGTCCGCAGCAATGGTCACCTACATTGGAGAGAAAGGTAAGGATCGTAGCCTCGTTCCCGAGGCAGGAAGTCCAGCTAGGTACCTTTACGATCAGTGGTTGTTTTTCGTGATGTCCGAGTTAGAACAAGCCCTTTGGACCATGTCCAAACATAAATTCGCCTTGCCAAAAGAGTGGCGCGTACCAGCTATTTTTGCCACAGCCAATTACGAATTTTCACGAGCATGCAAATCCTTGGAAGCAGCTATGGGAAACAAAGAGTTTATGGTGGGAAATGATTTTACGTTTGCAGATTTGATGGTTGCTCATACCTTAAAGTGGGCTAAACTAATAGGTTTGGATTTAGGTAGTGCACACCTAGATGCTTACCTTGAACTCCATTGGAAAAGAAGTCCCCGCAAGCGAACGAGTGTGAAGTTTCTTTCCTCTGAAAATTCCTAATTTCCTTTAGGATTTGTCTTTTCAATTTAGGTTTTGACCCTTCATACAGAGTAAAAAAAGCCACATCTGTATTTATGGCTAAGTCAAATTTACATAGTCGGAATACACTTGACATCCCTATGGAATTGGAAAAGGATAGGAGGGTAAAATTATAGTTCATATTAAATAAAAAATAGGTGAAACGATGAAATCGAAAGTGCTTTTATCTGGACTAATGTTTTATGCCACTAGTGCTTTAACTTCAGCCCAAGCTAGGCCAGTTGAGATTTGTTTCAACACTTTGACAGTATATCAATCTCAACCTGACCTAGGTAATCACGAAGAATGGAGGCTTAACTTATCAGTCCTACAACCGTGGGGCGAAGAGCGACTCGGAAGAGTTAAGGAAATAAAAGTACCAGAAAAACTTTCTAATGCTCGATGGACTACAGGGATCAACCGTTGCTATCGGACCGACGTGGATTGGAACAATAGAATCGTAATTAAAATTTCAGGAAAAGAGCTGGACTCACCTGGTGATGACAGGCTTCCCACCGCTACTCAAGAGCTGAACTTCGGCTATCGCAATATAGCGTATGCTAATGGATATGGACATGCGTATTCTGTCTCAGTTTCTTTAAGAGAACTTTACTAATAAGCAATCATAATCTCCATGTTTTTTTAGGCCAGCTTATGCTATGATAAGCTGGTTTTTAGCATTTTCTTGGCTATTTTCGCTGCTAGGGCTAAGAATGTGACAATTTATCGATATTTTGGAGATTTATGCTGAGACTCTGGTTTATGATTGCCTTAGTGCTCTTGAGTGGTGGGTTGCCTCTTAAAGGTGAGGTGTCTCATGAGAGCTTTATGGAACTATGCTTCAAAAAGGACTCCCTGCCTGAGCATCAACGCGATTTTATAGATTTTCTCATGACAAGTAACAAGTGCGGCCATTCTTTGAAGCGCCTAGAAAAGATTCCTATCCTTTACTTCAAAGATACCTACGTTGAGTGGTCGCTACTTAAAGAAGCTAAATCGGTCCATACCCTCCATCTGTGTTCTTATAACTTGGATACACTGGTTTTTTTGCGAGGGATGAGTAATTTAAAACATTTGGTATTCGAAAAAATTAACTTCTCTGACTCAGTTGACTTCATGGTCTTGAAGCAACTGCCTCAACTGCGTTCGATCACGATCGTCGCTTCAAGCTTAAGTGATAATCAGCGCTTTTTCCTCTCAGGCCTTTCTGGAATTGAGCTCAAGTTTACAAAAAAAAAGAGTAGTTTTTCCTAGCTAATTGTCCCTTCAAATTTTAAGCTTATCAAAAAAATCTTGATATTTATCACCTTTTGAGAAGAGAGATGATATGGGAAATCGGTTTATCAACAAGCAGGAAGATATCGTATCTGAAGCGATAGATGGGCTTATCTTGAGCACGCCGCATCTGGCTCGCCTTGATGCCTACCCTGATATCAAAGTGGTATGCAATAAAGCTTGGGATAAGGATATACAGGGAAAGAAGCAGGTCGCCCTCATTTCCGGGGGAGGAGCGGGGCATGAGCCGTCCCATGCAGGTTTTGTCGGGGAGGGCCTCTTAACAGCAGCGGTCAGCGGAGAGATTTTTGCTTCACCAAGTGTCGATGCGATTCTAGCAGGCATCCGAGCCGTAACCGGCGAAGCAGGGTGTCTACTTATCATTAAGAACTATACGGGCGATCGCTTGAATTTCGGCTTAGCTGCAGAAATTGCAAAGTCTCACTATGACCTGAAGGTTGAAATGGTGATCGTTGGCGATGATCGTGCCATCGAAACCAAACAGCCGCGAGGATTAGCTGGCACCTTACTGATTCATAAAATAGCAGGCGCTCTCTCTGCTCAGGGAGCAACGCTAAGAGAGATAAAATCAACGGCAGAAGAAACAGCAAGTCAAATTGCTACCATGGGTCTGTCCCTTTCGAATTGTAAGGTAACTCCAAATAAATGTCCTACCCATTGATGGTTAATTTTAGTACAGTTCTGGCCTGTGATTGCGCACTC
>JABSRF010000033.1 GCA_013215275.1 Oligoflexales bacterium
TGCGCAATCACAGGCCAGAACTGTACTAAAATTAACCATCAATGGGTAGGACATTTATTTGGAGTTACCTTAATTGAGACAAGTAGAGATACTTGCCCTCTCCATTTCAATTAGTGCAAACTGCCCCTAAAACCCTATTTTCTGATCCATACCATCGGCTTTATTTTGGCGATTTTCTTGCCGTACAGGCACTAGTGCCACTTCCATTTGATCCTGATCCTTTTGCATGAGAATATGCAAAACGGCATTCGTTTCTTGGCAAGCTACAAAAAAGTGATTTAAACGACTCCATTAGTTTTTGAATTGGTGAGGAATTTGGTCTTTTCAACTCCTACAACTCTCATTTTTTCTTCTGTTATCCTAATGTGCACTCTCATACTAGGGGGCACCACTCTGTCTCAGGTGATAGATGACAGTATTGATCCTACCACCAATTCCATCATCCCTCAGGCATTTCCAGAACAGGCTCCGGGACGAATCCGTGCTCTGGATGAGCTCAACCAACAAGGTGAAAAGCCGGACGTAGAAGCCATATCAGAGCAGGCAGATAGCCAGTCAGAATCATTGGCACTTCCTAAGAAGAAAGTCTCCCTTGGCCCACAGTTATTCTTTGACGCGGATCAGAGCACTTTCGATAAAGATGGGATGACGCACCGTTTTGAAGGCAACGTCATAGCGATTGCCGCTCGCATCATCATCGCAGCCGACCGACTAGTTTTCGACAAGAAAAACAACCAGGTTCTCGGTGAAGGCCATGTAGTCGTCATTGCACCCAGCCAGGTCATCAGTGGAACTAGTTTAGTTCTGGAAACCACAAGCAATGAGTTCACCATGTCCGATGCTATGATTTTGGTGAATGACTCTCAAACCCTACAAAAATACAACCAGCAAATCCTGGGCTTTACCAGCCAGGAGTTAAGCTTTGAAACCGAAAGAAGTAAGCGGCTCACTGAGATTTCCAAAGAGAAATCTATCATTAGAGACGCATTTAGAGACCAAGCCAAAACAAAGCCTGACGCATCCATGGTTGAGCGTTACGTCGCCTTGTTGGAAAAGGAAGAGCTCATAAGAAAACAAACCAATTCGAGCCTTGCGAAAATGCCAGCTGCCAAGCGCGAATCATTTCAAAGAAGAAGAGATTTTTGGCAGAGAAGTCGAGGTATTGCAACAGGCAAGCAGCCCTCCATCATGCGCATTGGTTACTTCGTTATAGAGGGTGAATCCATCAAGCGTCTTACGGAAGAGAGGTTTTATGCCAAGCGAGCTTTCTTCACCCCTTGTTTTTGTCAGGCTGATGAAACCCCACCCTGGGGTTTTAGAGCTGAGGAAATCCATGCTAAAGGCGGAGCTTATGCGGACTTCTATCACCCAATCTTAGAGATTAAAGGGGTCCCGGTGCTCTACCTTCCTTTTCTTAAAATCCCAATGAAGAGCACCCGTCAATCTGGATTTTTGCTCCCAAGCTTAACCCACAGCAATGTCAACGGCTCCATGTACTCTCAACCTATCTTTTTTGCCCTGAACGAAAACAGTGACGCTACGCTTACCGCTGATTTTATTCAGAATAGGGGACAGAGGCTGGGCCTAGAGTATCGAATTCAAAGTAGGCAGTACTCAGGTTGGGAATTTCAGTTCGAAGCCATTAGGGATCGCTTGTGGCTAAATCAAAAAGAAAAACGTCATCAACTAGCAGATGACTTCAAACTTGGGCTAGACAGCGCAAGAAACCAAGGTGAGCGCATCACAGATGAAGATGACTCACGATTCCAAAGCCTTGCAGACCCGGGGTGGTGGATGGATCGCGGCTTGAGTGCTTGTTTAGCCGACCAAACTTACGAGCAGTGCATGGAGCATGAGATCGATAATCGCCTGCGCCTTCCTAATAACTCCTGGAGAGGTCAGTTTAAGTGGAAAGGCCAGAGCATAATTGCACCACGCCTTAACCTCATAAGCCATGGGTCATTACTTTCTGATCACAGATACCAAGAGGACTTATGGGTTCCCAGCTTCTCGGAAATAACCCAGAAGGCTCCCATCGACCTTTATGCTAGCTCTCGCACCAAACTTCATCTCGACGGAGAAAACTTCTACCTGGGGGTCGGCTCTCATTTTTCTGACCCCGTCCTCGCCTTGGAAAAGTTTAGTGGTTACCAGGTGCCTATGATATTTAAACTGCAAACTCGAATGATCTCACTCTTTGGCTCTGTTTCTCCTCTACCGCTGTACCTCCAGACGAGTATTGAGCAGAGGCGGATTGAAGTTTTCACCGAGTCCATTTTTGATGGAACTTTTGCACGCAATGATGCTCAGCAGCGCCTTGGAAATGGTAGTTGGCAGCGACTAGCCCTCAAGCTAAATAGCCCCCTTGTGACGGAACAGATTATTAATGCAGACTATTTTTCAGACTTTGAATACCGAAGCACACAAATTGGCCGGCTTCACCGAATCCACCACAACTTAGCACCTGGGGCTGAGGAGCTGTTTCCAGAGTCCAGGATTGGCGACTCTTACCTCCACTCGATTGTCTCTGGTATCCACTTAGGCCTCCCTCTTGATGGACGGTTTTCTACTGCTAGTAGAAAGGACCTCCCTCTAGACCACCCAGAAAACACAAGCAACGTGGTCGAGCACAGGATGAATTGGGATGTCACCTTTTCACTGCGTAGCTATGCTGCACGCAGGGGTAAATACGGGGCCACCAGCGAGTACATCCAATTCAATGACCAAAGCAATACTTGGAATGAGGTGAGTGGTGCGACCTTAAGCTACTACCCCAGTGATCAATCTATCTACCCCAGTCAATTGGTTACCTTCTCTACCTCCCATGATTGGGTGACCTATGAACAAGGTTGGAACCTCCTACCGGGTAGTAAAAAGCAAGGGGCAAACCTAAGCCCCACATCAGGTGACGAGTCCAGTTTTGAGCGTTATGACCGCTTAAGAAAACAAGCCGAGCAAGAGCTCATCTATAGCCTTGATCGGCCCATTCTTGGGGTGTCTGACTTATTCAATAATGACGGAAGCTTTGCGGCAAATCGCTACCAGTTAACCTCTAGAGACTACCAAACTCCCCTTCATGTTGATGCAAAGATTAGTTTTGACTACCTCAAGGTGGAGCAAAGAGAGGAACAAAAGAAAATAAACCGGGAAAACAACACAAACTCTAGCCTGCCCGAGCCCTGGACCCCCCTCAATAGCAAAGCCATTTTAAGGTATCAGAATTGGAGTTTAAACTCCGATAGTGACTATAACCTTTATAAAAAGCTCTTCACCAAGTTAAATTTCAGATTAAGCCCCCCTTCTTTTTTCCAGTCAGGAGTTGGGTTTTCTTACAATATTAGCAACGCACCAGTCCGTGATGGCAATGGTTTTACTGCCGTTTCAACCAGAACCAGAGGCATCTCTTTTAGCACTGGCTTAATCCCTCATTTTTCATTTGGCTTAAGCTATGGAATCCAGCAAAAAGATGGGGTTGCCGATCAAACTAAAGCTGCCTCATTCAGCACCGTATACAGCTCTCCAACCCGCTGCTGGGGTTTAAAAACTGGGTGGACAAAGCAGTTTACTGATGAAAACTGGAATGAAGGCACTTACTACGTGGGGCTGGTTGTCAACTTCTTTCAGCACTCTCGAACTTTCGGCAATATGGCCAGCAAGTTCAACCAGCCGTAAGGCTCACCGCCTCAAGAGGTCAGCAACCGCTCGACTAGCAATCGTATCCGCAGCTTTTGCAAAGCCATTTTCCAAAGCCTCGTCGGCTTTCAAAAAGCCATACTCCACTGAGTGACTACTGATACCATAAGTTGCATAGCCACCGTAGGTTCCCCTGAACACCAACTGCTTCGTTCTCAGGTCCCACACCTCCACATTAGCTGTGGCTGAGACCTGCTCTTGCCGAGCATATGAGCTTGCCCTCCGGTAACTAGGATAAGCCCCCATCGGATAGGGGTTCGGCACTTCTGCAGATTCATCTATCAATGAGCTTGGGTCTTTTATTTCATTGAACACAACATCAAAGGGCCTGATTTCTGCGCTCACTAGCTGGCATCTAAGGTAGAGGTCAGCCTGGTTTTTAGGTGCAAGCTTCAGCCTCCCATTGATAGCAATGTACTTTTGTAGGCTTTCCCAAAGGTATTCGTGAGGCAGGGCTAACCTTGAGGTATCATAGATCCCCTCCACAGCGATGGTTTTAGCCTTGTTAGGCGCCCTCATATGCAAGTTAGTGAACCGGTATGCACAGGAAGAGATTAATAAAAAGATAGCAACTGAAAGCAGGGTCACAAGCTTATGGAGCAAACGAGTAAGCATGGGAAGAGAGGCCTCCATCAGTGATACGATATACCAAGGATATGATAAGTTCCCATGAGGAGTCTATGAAAGCTGGTGCTACCTAGTCTAGCCATATTTAACTTCTCTTTGAGAAGCTGCAGCACCCTTTTCATTTTTTTCTTTCATCAAGCGATCAAGGCCTATGATGGAGATAACCCAGAAAACGGTCACCGAGATGGAAATGACTGCGATGCAGGGGATAGACTCCTGCAGGTTTGAAAACACCAACAATAAAGACATGATAATGACTGAGCCACTCGACTTGCCGATACGGGAGGCGATCCCGTCAATCACAGCCTTACCTTTACGTTTTTCCATAATACTCAAGGGAATAAATGCCATCTCCTTGGTTGAGTCATAAATGGAGTATTTTGTTCCACGGGCCATCGCATTTTGAACTCCACCTAAAACCACAGATATCCAAGTTAATGAACTTGAGAACACATCAAAGATAAATGATTTGAAAACCTCATTACCCTGCAAAGAAACCAGTGGGAAAAATAAAAGGCTAGTACTAAGAATAATAACGGGAGTAATGAGCGTAGCCCTTTTCCATCCAAACTTTCTAATGATAATGTGAGCAAGAAAAACCAAAAATGTGGATAGAATACCTTTGTACATGGTTACTTTGCCGATAAAGCCTGCCATTTTAACCTGGTCAGAGCCGAAATAGTTTTTCACTTCTTGGCTCCAGAGTACGTCAGTTAAGTTAAAAACTAGGTTGTAAGCCACGACCAAGACGAGCAAATAGAGAAGGTATTTTGATCTTAAGACCTGATTGATCGACTCAGACAGGGTAAAGACAACCTTTTTGTCCTTTTTCTTAGTAGACCTTTGGGTGCTTGCCTCATCTTCGTTCGGATCCTTAATCATTTTTTTGTTCGAGTACCTGAAAAGAGCAGTTGCCGCAACTCCCATCAGGGTTGATATTCCAATCACTAGTGAAGCATAATTTGTGATCGAATCGTTCCCTTCACCCAAAAAACTTGAAAAATCATTCTGTGACATGGTGACCAAAAGCCAACCTGAGCAGGTTGAAGCTAAGTTTCCACCAAGATTATAGAGAGGATAGAATCTAGCTGCTTTGGTCATCGGAGTCACTTCGTTAACATAACCCCAATAGAGCATAAACATGATGACGCTCGACCAAACCTCACACATGACATAAAAAATACTAACATACCAGTACTGGATCATAGAAATAAGGCCACGCATACCAGCAGGTAGAATGGACTTCAAAAGCTCTGCAAACCGATCGAGGGTAAACAAGTCACCGTATGGATATAAGATGGTCGCGAAAAGGACATAATAGGAAATAAAAATGGAGATCATCGTGTAGAAGATTTGCTCCCGAGAAAGAACTCGCGACAATCTTGTAAATAAGTAAGTGAAAAGGAAGGCACCTGGAACGATCCCCCAGACCTTTAAGAAGGGGATGATCTCTGCTCCAGCAGAGGACACGGAAGTAACGAGGGTAATTTTAAGAGGCCTCAGACCATTGTAGATGAAGGCCAGACAAAAATATAAGAAAAAAATGGGAAGGAAAAAGCCAAATTCGCCTTTCTCAACCGGAAAAACAATAGCTTTGATAGACTTCCAGACACGCAGCCCCATCGGAGAGACATCTTTATTTTTAGTCATAAAATAGACCAGTCAATAAGTTAAGGTCACAAAAAAGCAAAAAAAAAACCGAGCTAAGCTCCGATTTCCAATTTTGCTAGAGTGCTCTTCACCGAATGGAACATGAAATCATGTTTTCTGTTTAAGCGTTTCCTAGCCGTTGTGGGGGCATCATACATATTCCTGCATGTTTTTATAGCCCAAATTCTTAACTATCTAATATGTATATTCTTTTTTTAGGCTATCAGAAGCTTGCTGAACCGGGTTTTTCAAGCTTCTGATTTTTGAATTTTTTCAATAAGATGAGAACTGGAAAAACCATCCAAAAACTCAATGGTTTGCACCTGGCCTCCATTTTCGATCACCGAATCTGCTCCGACGATTTGGTCGACCTTGTAGTCGGCGCCTTTTACTAGGATATCTGGGGCAATTGCTTTAATTAAATTAAGAGGAGTTGCTTCTCCAAAAGAAGTCACAAAGCTCACACAACTAAGCCCTGCTAGGAGTTTCATTCGGTTCATCACATCGACGTAAGGTCGCTTGCTTCCCTTTAGTCCTCTCACAGACTCATCAGTATTAACCCCAACGATTAACACATCTCCTAAACTCCGTGCTTTTTCCAAGTAAGCTAAATGTCCTGCATGAAAAAGGTCAAAGCAACCATTGGTAAAAACCACTTTTCTTTTCTTCCTTTTTAAAGCCGGGAGAATAGCAAGCAAGGTATCAAGCTCAACAACTTTACGAACGCCCGAGATTTTTGCTTCCTCAGCCTCTGGAGCAGCAAACGCCTGTTCCAGCTCATGCCTTAATATCGGTTGGGTTCCCCATTTTTCGACAACAATTCCAGCACCTAAACTAGCTAGCTGCACTGACTGCTCATAATCCACCTTCGCAGCGAAGCTAAGAGCCATAAGGGCCGCCACTGTATCTCCAGCTCCCGAAACATCAAAAACTTCTTTTGCGACTGGCTTATGAAAAATAGGAGCCTGGTTTTCTTTTTCAGTAAACAGAACCATCCCCTCACTGCCCAGAGTGACCAAGACGTTTTTGAGCTGGTACTTACGCTTCAGCAAACGACCTAAGTCACTAGCTTTTGGTGCATCTTCAATATCAATCCCAAGAGCCTCACATGCCTCCTTACGGTTTGGAGTGATGAGGTCACACCCTTGGTACTTAGTGAAGTCTTTTCCTTTGGGGTCAACAATGGTGAGGATACCTTGATCCTGAGCATATTCAAAAACCCTCTCTAAAAAGGAAGTGGGGAGGGCTCCCTTTCCATAGTCGCTCAGCAAGATGGCATCAAAGCCTTGGCTAACCAAATTTGACCAGATCTGATCCTGGGCATTTTGGTCAATTGCTTGAGCCTCTTCCCAATCAACTCTTAGCATTTGCTGATGCCCAGCAGTGATACGCGTTTTTTTGATGGTAGGCCGATCGGGTACCGTCAAAACTCCATCGACATTGATCTCGTCAGCTGTCAAAATCCCCCTTAAATTACGGGCTGATTCATCATTTCCCCAAACGCTGTATAAGTATGCTTCGGCCCCTGCCAGCTGCACATTCCTTGCTGTATTTGCTGCACCACCGGCACTGTAGAGCTGCTTTGAAACCCGGTGGATGGGTACTGGCGCCTCAGGAGATATTCTAGAAACCTCTCCCTCTAAGTATTCATCGAGGATAATATCGCCAATAACGGCAATCTTTTTAAGGCTTTTGTGCACCAACCAGGGAAGCATAGAAAACTCCATTAAATGGACTCGCATAAGTAATTTAAAGCCCTCTTCTTTGCATAACAAGCAGTCAAAAGCAAGCTTTTCATTGCCAGGATTTTGGCGCCACTGTCACCCCCTTGACAGCCAGTGACAATAATAAGGCAATATATCGGTGCCCACTGATATTTGCACACCTGTTTTCTGGCACGATGTTTGCTAGACAGAAGAGAGTCAAACTCAATTGAAAAGGACACCCAAAAAAGTGTCCATTTACGCATTCAGGTGCTCGCTAGGCTGCATGAACGCTATCGATAAAATATTATCAGTTTTTGCTGGATTACACATGGCTTTTGCTATTCAGTTTCTAATGCAAGCTTCTCCAAGTTTCGCTGCTGGCAGATTTGGTGAGCTGATCTTTACTTTCAATGAAAAGAAAGAGTTTACTTACAAAGAGAACCAAGCTGAAAATACCCTGAACTTACATTTCCAAAACACTAGCCCGTCAGAGCTTAGTGCACTCAATAAATACGATGACTTGGTTATTAAGAGAGTCCTCATAAAAGACTTAGGCCCGTCGGGATGTAAGGTAGAGCTTAAACTGAGGGATAAGAATTTAAGAGCAACCATAGATGAATTGGAAGAACCGTACCGAGTCATCATAAATATCTTTGACTATTTCTATAAGCAGAACATTGACCCTAAGAGCAATATTCCTTTGGTAGATAGCCCCACCTCGGTAGAAGCGAAAGAGAGAATGCAATTCTCAGCTCCGTCATCTGGTGCGATACCATACTCTGGGCAAGCTGAAACAGCTCCTGACACATTCACCACTCTTGAGATGGCTAGAGAGCAACAGCTCCCAAGCATTGGTGAGCAAGCAAGGGGACCTTTGCCGAAGCGAAAACTCCTACAACCGACTCCCGATATCATAGATAACGCTGAAGACCTCGCTATTACAATTCAAAACACCGGTGAGGGCCGAGGTGAAGAATGGAAGACCTTTCCATTCTATATGTACCCTATCCAAACTGCAGTTTACTCTGGTCGCTCACAGCCTTCAGGATGGAGCAAGCGAGCAAGCCAAAAAAGCATGAGTAGTGCGCAGGAAATGGCAGAGTACGCTTTAAAAATGTATCGCTTTGGAAATGAGAAAAGAGCACTAGTAGCCTACCAGCAGGTCTTATACAAAGACCCCTCAATTTTCGAAAAGGACGCCCTACACCTATGGGCTTTTGCAGAGTCGCATCTTGGACAGGCAAACCTATCCCTAGCTGACGGATACTTTGAGTCTCTGATCAATAGGTTTCCTGAATCCCCACTATCAAGATATTCGTACCTTAGGCGCCTAGACATTCAGGCATTGAAACTAATCAGAAATAACAATGGTTCTCAGCTTTCACAACTTGCCCAACCACTAGCAAACTTGGACACACTAGGAAACGGTGAGCTCAAAGCACAAAAGGTCATTCGCCTAGCGTACTGGACCCCTCCTTATCCAGAGAGTTTTCAGGAAGATTTGCCTCTGACTACGATGCCGATCTTACAGCAAATGGAGGCTGTGATGCCTCAAGTGGAAAGCAAAAGAACTGCCTTTTTGCTTGCGAGCATCATGCTCAAAAATGCCCTGCAATCTAAGTCTCTTTGGACGGCAAAAACAGGCCTTCTTGCAGGAAGGTACTTCAAGGCATACGACGAACAAACAGGAAAACCCTTTTACCAGCTTCTACACACTCTGCTTAAAGAAAAAGTTTCTGACATCTTAATCTCTAGCTCAAGCAAAAGAGCCTTTGCCCAAACCATTACAACTTTTGAAGCCCTACCAAAAAACATACAGTCCGTTAAAAACGATGTAGCTGTGGCTTGGAGTATCAGTGAGGCATACCGTAATCTCGGGCAAATGGAGTTAGCATTGCCTTTTTACCGCTTAGCTGCAAAGCATTCTGAAAAAGGCTTAAGCCTATTCAGGCCATTGTTTTGGCAAGCTGTCATTGCATCCAACCTTAGCGCAAATCGTCGTCGTAGCGGGCAAAGGGCTGCAGCGACCAGGCTTGGTCAAGAAGCAAACAGGGCAGACCGACGCATGGGAGTGGTTTGGAGCGAACTAAATGACACCGAAAAGAACGATTTAAAGGTGAGCTACAAAAATCATTTTGAGCGCACCCTTTCCGACCCAGGCCTGCTTAAGACTCCTTCACGTATCATTCTCAGCAGCTGGAAAGAAGCCCTAGGGTCCAATCAAAATATCGATGCCCAAAGCAATGAAAAAGAGTGGGTGAAGTCCTATAGCCCATCTGGTGATGCAATCCGGTTATTGCGTAAGCTCATTAGGAGATTTCGTAGCTTAGGTTTGAGCCGGGAAAGACGTGATGCCACAAACCTCCTCAAGCAGATCACACCTGATAAGTTTGAAGGAGATAAGGAGGCTCAAGCTGCTTGGACGAAGGAACTTATAAACCTTGCAGAAGAATACCGTAAGAACAATCAATACCTAGAAGCAGGGCGTTTATACACTTTCACTGCAGAGTCAGCAGTTGATTGGAACGGAAGGGCAGAGAGCTTATATAAAGGTGGATTACTGCTCTACCGATCGGGGAAACGTCAGGAAGCCATCGACTCATTAACCAAAGCAAGTCAAGACGGAGATAATCTGTTTTACGCAAATTTAGCAAAAGAAAGACTAACACAATTACTTCCATAGGGGGATCACGTGTCAAATTTTAAACTTCAACAACCGCTTTATTCAGGTAATCAACCAGGCTCTTATCCAAATGCCAGCACTTATCTCGACTTTATTCAAAATCGCAAAGGACGCAGACCTGACAGAGACCGCAAGAACCCTCTATTTCCTGCTGCAGATGAAAAAATGATGCGCATTCAAGACATTATCTGGCAAATTGCTGACACGAACGTTCCAGTCCTCATCACAGGAGAATCGGGAGTCGGAAAAGAGGTCATTGCCAAAGCAATTCATAATGCGTCCACTCAAACAAACCGTCCATACATTGCCATTAATTGTGCAGCAATGCCTGCAACCCTATTGGAAAGTGAGCTTTTCGGTTTTGAAAAAGGCTCATTCACAGGGGCAAATCAAAAACACATCGGCAAGTTTGAGATGGCCAACAATGGATCTATCCTCCTCGATGAGATCACTGAAATCGACCCATCATTGCAAGCTAAATTGCTGAGGGTTCTACAAGAAAAAGAGATTGAGCGCATTGGCGGAAAAAATCCGATCCCAATTAACACTCGCATTATTGCAACCACTAATAGAGATATTGTCTCGGCAGTATCCCAAGGGCGATTTCGTCAAGATTTATACTATCGCTTGTATGTCCTTCATATAGAAATCCCACCACTAAGGGAAAGACCTAAAGATATTGTGATCTTAGCTAATCATTTCCTCGACGATTGCAAGGCTAACTTCTCTCGTCCCAATCTAGCATTTTCTGCTGATGCGATGGAGAAATTAAACACCCACAATTGGCCAGGGAATGTCAGAGAACTCCAGAACATTGTTCAGCGATCGGTGATTATGTCTGCACAAGACACCATCCGTGCTGAATCCATTCCGATCGAAGGCGAAGGCACTCCAATGGTTTCTCTAGACTGGGTTAATTCTCTTCCCATTGGACAAACTCTAAGGGTCGTGGAGACTCACTTTATTTTGGAAACATTAAAGAGTCATAGAGGCAACAGGACGCATGCAGCAAAAACCCTTGGAATTAGCTTGAGAACTCTTAGGAATAAGATCAATGAGTTTACTGCTGAAGGATTTGAGGTCACTGCACCGTTGAGTGGGAGAAGCCTTAGATGAGTAACCGAGTAAGCACGATTTTTAATTTCAATGACCGCTTACAAATGGAGTCTCTAAACCAAAGGTTGAGGCGCTCTCACGTGATCACATCCAATGTGGCAAATGCTGAGACCCCAGGATTTAGAGCCATAGGTTATGACTTTGAAGAGCAATTGCAGGAGCTAAGTGGTGCTAACACCCAGCTTCCACTAAAAACTACGAATCCAAGCCACCGTAAAAACACATTTACTCAGGCTGATGGAACGATCACTCCCGATGTCTTTGTAAGGCCCTCGGAGAGTGTTAGCCATGACGGAAATACGGTAGACATTGATCATGAAATGACCGAAATGGCTCATAATCAGATTCTTTACAGAACTGCAGTGGAAACCATCACAAGAAAGATTGGTCTGCTAAAGTACGCAATTCATGGAGGTAGAGGATGAGCGGATTTTTTAAGTCAATGATGATTAGTAGCTCAGGCCTTGCATCGCAACGTCTTAGAATGAACGTGCTCAGTACAAACCTCGCTAACGCTCAGACCACCAGGACTCCTGAAGGGGGGCCTTATAAGCGGCAGGATGTGGTTTTCTCGGCAAAGCCTACCGGCACTCCCTTCGAAGACTTCTTAGATGATACCATGCTAACCCAACTTAGAAAGGTTAGAGTGGTCGATATTCATCAAGACTCCAAGGAGCCTAGACAAGTCTTTGACCCGACCCATATCGATGCCGATAAAAATGGTTATGTCAAAATGCCTAACGTACAGGTCATGAGTGAGATGGTGAATATGATCACGGCTACCAGAGCCTATGAAGCCAATGCGACTGCTTTGAATGAAGCAAAGAGTATGGCCGTGAAAGCTCTAGAGATTGGCCGAGCCTAACTGAGGAGGTTATATGGCAGCTTATAAGGCACAGCTAAGCCAAAAAGTTTTGAATGATCAGTTGCTCAATTGGTCAAAAAAACAAGAGAAGTCATCCATTGACAAGCCAGGTCCAAATCAAGATGAAAAGAGCTTTCTTGATTATGTTTCCGAGGGTGTTAAGACCGTGAATGACATTCAGGCAAATGCCGATAAAATGTCAACAAACCTAGCGACTGGAAAGCAAGAAAACATCCATGAGACTATGCTAGCTGTTTCACAAGCAGAGCTTAGCTTCAAACTCATGGTCCAAGTTCGCAACAAAGCTTTAGAAGCTTATCAGGAAGTCATGCGTATGCAAGTATAGGTAAAGAGGGTTGTTAAGCATTGGATCGCATTAACGAGATATTTCAAAATTTCGTTTCCATGGTATCTGGAGTATGGGGACGCTTTTCAATCACACAAAGAGTGATTGGAATCATATCAGCAGTTCTGCTGATCGTAACTCTAGGCACCGTTTTTATTTTCCAGGAATCCGCAAGCAACCAATATTTGTATGTTAATTTATCCCAAGACGATGTCACCGCAATCACCAACTTCCTATCAAAGAACAATTACACTAACTTCCACATCGATGATAAAGGGATTTCAGTCCCTGATAAAGATATCGATAAAATTCGTATCATGCTAAGTCAAGAGGGGCTTCCCCAAAAAGGGCTCGTGGGCTGGGAGCAATTCGATCAAAAAGATTTTACCCGTACTGAATTTGAACAAGAGATTCAGAAAATGCGGGCCATCCAAGGTGAGCTTGCACGCACCATCTCCTCGATCGAAGGAATTAATTCTGCAAGGGTGCATATCGTTGTCCCAAAGACCAGCTTATTTGTCCGTGAAGAAAAAGAGCCCACAGCATCTATTTACCTCAAATCGAAACGAGGCTTCGAACCTGACAAAAAACAAATCAAAGGTATTCAGCATATGGTCTCCCATGCCGTGGAAGGCCTTAAGCCAAATCATATCAGTATCATTAACTCAGATGGTAGGTTGTTAACGGAAATCGAAACAACCGATGAGGCCATGAAACAGTCCAAAGAATCACTTACTTACAAACGCCAGATAGAAAAAAACCTAGAGGATCGCATCCGTGCAATTGTGGGCCGAATTGTTGGCCCAGATCGTATTGAGGCAAAGGTCGACGCTGAGATCGACTTTACGGTTGAAAAACAAACCATATCAGATATCGACCCTGATGACGTGGCAGTGGTATCACGCAACACTTCTGGCTTCTCCATGGAAGGGCAAGGGTTAAACCCCACAGGCATCCCAGGGAGCAAGTCGAATGTCCCAGGTGAGCAAGAAAACATCGAGGTTAACACCTCCAAGGCAGGAAGTAAAAAAGATACCGAGCTGATTAACTATGAGTTTTCGAAAGTAGTCAGCCAAAAAAACCTGGCAGTTGGTAAAATACTAAGGTTAACGGTGTCTGCCATTGTTGATGGAAGCCAGATCTATCCATTGGATGGGAGTGTTCCAGAATTTGAGGCTAGGCCTGAAAGCGAAATGAAAAAAATAGAGGATCTTATTAAGGATGCCGTAGGTTTTGTTGAAAAAAGAGATTCACTGACAGTCCACAACATGATGTTCCAGCTAGACCCCTACCAAGCACTTGAAATTAAGAAGCAAAAAAAGGAAGACCGAGAGTACTTATCCACACTCGTTATCTCTTCGGTGATCGCACTCGCAATTATGTTCTTCTTTGCCTTCATTGTTAGGCCTTACTTCAGATGGTTATCTTACGATCCTGAGCGAAAAGAAGAGCAGAGTATTGTCGAAGAATACAAGCCTGACCTTGAGCTGGGAAGTATGCAAAATGTCCAGATTCAAGAAGACGTACCCTTTGAGAAGTTATCTCCAAAAGAACAGGTGCTTTACTTAGCAAAACATGAGCCTAAGAGGACGACTGAGGCTATTCGCATTATGATCAGCCCAACCTATCAGGGATAAGCGATGATTACTGATGGTGCCCATAAACGCAAAGGTAAGTTCCTTAAAAAAGACTCTCCTTTGATGGAAAAAGTTAAAATTCAGCGGTTCAATTTTTCAGAAATTCGCAAAGGCAGGGTTCTGTACCCCGACAATCCCTCATACAACATTTTCTACAAGAAATTTCAGCAGCCCGAACACTTCGATAGCACAGTGAGTAAAAGCGACAAAATATTCGAAGACCTCCATGGCATCGGCATGAAGGCACCAGTCATTTTTCCTCGCGATTTTACCGCAGACTGGATTGAAGAAAAAAAGAAAATGAAAAGACGCAGTGCCCACAAGAATTTCGATGACGATGAATTTGAAATGGCTATCGAAGAAGAAGAAAGAAAAGCAAGGGAAGAAGAAACCCTAGTTCAAGAGTATCGTGATCGAATCAGTAAGAAAAATTCGGATGATGAACCTAAAGTTGACAAAACTCCCACAGAAGCCGTACCCGATGATTTGGAACCTCTTTCACAAAATTTTGACCAAGATCAGGAGCCGGTAGACTCAGAGTCAAACCTAGAGGAAAACTTAAAGTCTTTGCAGTCGGGGCATTCCGAGAGTTCAAGCATGGAGGATATGGGTGAGGCGATTAGAAACTTCTCCCAACCTGGGGTAGAAGCGAGCCCACTGAGGACCATTAAAGAAGACGCCAACCAGCCTGAAACCATGGATCAAGATGAGTTTGTGCCCACCCCCATCACTGCTGATGAAAGCGACTCTGAAGCTGGTGCGATCCTAGAAGACCTTGATCAAGAGCAAGAGAGGCATGAAATCTTTGAACAAGCTCATCAAAAAGGATACGAAGAGGGACTCAGAAAAGGTAAGGAAGATGCGCTATTAGCAGCACAGCAAGAGACTCAGAGTATGATAGACTCGTTCCACAAGAGCCTTGAAAGCCTTAAAGACATTAATCGTAAGGTCCTTGAAAAAGCTCAGGATAATTTTGTTGAAGTATCGTCTGCCTTGAGCGAAGCCTTGATTGGCAAAGCGATTAAGCTAGATCCTAGCCTTTTTAAAAGTATCATTGATAAAGCGATCGCAGATGGCATTGGGGATCAGGATTACCGCATCAGAGTGAGCCCTAGCCTTCTTGCTGAACTAAAAGGCCTTGGAATTGCAGATATTGACGAGAAATGGCAAGAGGATGCTTCGGTGGCAGACGGGCAATTTGTTGTAGAATCTGATGAAATGAAAATCAGCAATAACTTAAAAGACATTATAGACTCCATGCTAAATAGGCTCGACATCGACCTATTCGAATCAGCAGAAGCGCAAACTAAAGAACTAAAAAAAGATGATGAGGACTAGCACTCCAATTCTAACGGGCTTTGAATAACATGGACATACCCCCAATCAAGCAATTCCTTCGCTCAAATTTTTCTAAAAAATTGAACTCAATCCACTGGAATGTAGAGGGAAAGGTTTGCGACGTAGTTGGCAACATCATTGAAGCTAAAATTCCTCAATGCCCCCTTGGAACCATTATGGAGATCGATGTCTCAGGCAGCAAGGACTCTATTCTTGCAGAAGTGGTAGGGTTCAAACAATCAAAAACTTTATTACTTCCCTTCTCTGAGCTTTCTGGAATTAGCACTGGGGCGCTGATTCGCAATCAAGGGTGCCACGAATTCATCACAGTCGGTGATTTCTTACAAGGTAAAATTGTCGACCCATTTCTCCAGTCATTTACCGGTGAAGCCTTAAAAGGACCTGAAAAGGCTGATCGTGTCCCAATCAACAAAGAGGCTCCTAACCCTCTGTTACGTAACCGTATTAGTAAGCCAATTTCTTTAGGGGTCCGTGCGATCGATGGCTTATTGACTTTCGGAGAAGGGCAAAGGATTGGCCTAATGGCTGGTTCAGGAGTTGGAAAAAGTGTGCTTATGGGCATGATTGCAAGAGGCTCTGAAGCTGATATCAATGTGATTGGACTTATTGGAGAACGAGGCCGAGAAGTCCGTGAATTCCTTGAAAAAGAGCTAGGGGAAGATGGGATAAAGAAATCGATTGTGGTGGTGGTAACCAGTGATCAATCTCCACTGATGCGCATTCGGGGAGCGAAAGTGGTTACAGCCATAGCAGAGTACTTTTCAGCAAAGGGTAAAAAGGTACTATTGATGATGGATAGCCTAACCCGAGTTGCCCAGGCGCAAAGAGAGATAGGCTTATCTGTGGGAGAGCCTCCTACAAGCAAGGCCTACCCTCCCTCAGTGTTCTCATTACTCCCACGTTTGCTAGAGCGCAGTGGACCACAGCTCAAAGGCCAAGGGAGCATCAGTGGTTTCTACACAGTGCTTGTGGATGGTGATGACTTCAACGACCCTCTTCCAGACGCGATTCGCTCAATACTTGACGGGCATATCAACCTGTCACGATCGCTTGCCAATAAAGGTCATTTTCCAGCAATTGAAATAACAAGCAGCGTTTCAAGGGTCATGAATGATATCACTCCCTCTCAGCAACAACAATTGGCCATTCAGATTCGTGAGCTGATCGCTACCTACGAAGAAAACTTTGACTTTATTCAAATGGGTGGCTACCAGGAGGGCACCAATCCTGTGCTTGATCGAGCTATCCAGATTATGCCGCTCATCAATGCTTACCTAAGGCAGCCGATGGATTATTTGAGCACCATGGAAGAGGCAATCCACGGCCTAATAAAAATTCGCGACACCATCAGTGAACTAGATCAACAACAAGCTTAATGTGTAAGTCAATAGTATGAGTATTCTAGCAAAAATTAGACGGATCAAACCGCTTGTTAAGGCAAATAAGGCAATGGTAGATCAAGAGATGTTTACCTTGAGCCAAATCCTAAAGGAAAAAGCAGTGACCCAAAATGAGCTACATAGGTGCCAGCAAGCCTATATGCGAGGTATTCATGATTTAAACCAGCAACGGAACAGCGAATACCGAACCGGTCAAGACTACTTAGAAAAAAGTGTCGACTACACCCGAGATTTGTGGACCTCCTTATTTAAGGAAACTCAGATCTTAGACAATAAAATAGCAGCACAAAGAGCTGTTCTTATGAATGCGAAGCGAAGGCTTAAAGTGGTTGAAAAACTTCATGAACGATATGAGCTTGAGCTTCAAAAACTCGCAAGCAAGCAAGAGCAAGATTTCCTAGATGAATTTCATTTAGGCACCCGAATGCGGCAAAAATAGAGGGCAATTTATGAATGATGGTCCAAAACTAAATAGCGTGATGAAGTTAATCCTCGGGGTAAAAATAACAGCCTTAGTTCTATTTACTGGCTTATACCTAGGCTGGCTTTATCTAGGGGAGCATAAACTCCATGGTCAAAATGGAGAGGGCCTGACCAATGAAGTACGTAATGTAAACAGTCGCACAAACTTTGCACGCAATGAAAAACGGAGAAATAATCAGGATTCCAAGAATTTTCTCGAATCCCTTTTAACCCTTCCTGAACTAGACGTTAATAAAAGCAGCAAAGACGAAATAGGACGTTACCTCACACTCATTGATCAAGCCAAACAACAGGTTGAGCAAAAGATGGGCGTCTTAGAGCATAAGCTAAAGCAGCTTAGAAGCCTTGAAAGTA
Organism: Oligoflexales bacterium; assembly: GCA_013215275.1. Classification (GTDB taxonomy): domain Bacteria; phylum Bdellovibrionota_B; class Oligoflexia; order Oligoflexales; family Bog-1112; genus JABSRF01. The sequence continues at coordinate 17,920 of JABSRF010000033.1, forward strand.
ATCTCGATGAAAAGATCTCAAGATTAGATGAGGAGCGCAAATTTTTTGCTCAAACGATCCAACAAGAAAAAAAGATTCAAAAAGAAAGGCTTGATGACCTCGTAGGCCTCTACGAAAAAATGGAGCCTAAAAAAGCTGCTCCTGTTTTTGAAGCCATGGATAAAGACCTAGTGGTTGCCATATTTAAAAAGATGAAAAAAAAGCAGGTTACCAAGGTTTTAGAGTCTATGCAAACTGACAAATCGGTGATGATCACCGAGTATTTTGGCAGGGTTGGATCTGCACGAGAGTACGATCTCTTAAAGGAAATGAATCAATCTTTACAGATGGCCTTCAACGACTGTAAAGAATTACCTGATTCAGAACAATAAGCTAAAAAAGGCCTTCACTCCGGGTCATGACTTCCATAGGCACCTCCACCCGGAGTTTCTATCACCATCACGTCCCCGGGATCAGCATCGAAGCGGTCGACACTTGCCAACTCCTGCTTCTCTAAGCCCTGCCTCAAAACATAGTTTGAACCTCTTTGTCCAGCTTGACCACCAGCCAATCCAAAGGGTTGATGAAACCTATTATTTGAGATGATGTTCACATGCATCGATTCGAGAAACTCGAGCTTACGCACGGTTCCTCTACCACCGCACCATGCTCCCTTGCCACCGCTCTCCTTTCGGATCCCAAACTCTTTAACTAACACGGGAAACCGGCTCTCGATCACCTCAGGATCAGTCATTTTCGAGTTGGTCATATGAGTTTGGATAGAGTCAGTACCATGAAAGCCTGGGCCAGCACCTGCACCACCACCAATGGTTTCATAGTATTGATACTTCTGGGTCCCAAAACTTAGGTTATTCATCGTCCCAGCTGAGCCAGCGAGCATCCCCAAGGCCCCCCAAAGTGCATTAACCACAGCCTGTGATGTCTCAACATTTCCTGCAACCACGGCTCTAGGAAATTTTGGATTAAGCACACTATCCTCAGGCAACTTGATGGTGATTGGCTTTAGACACCCATCATTCAATGGTATTTTTTCATCTAACAGAGATCTGAGCACATAAAGTACGGCTGCTTTTGATACTGCTGTAGGAGCATTGAAATTATGGTCCCCTGCATCTGAGCTTCCCGAAAAATCAAGGCGGATTGCTAGATTAAGTGCAGAAGAAAAATTTTCATCGCTTTGCAGGGCGACTTTAGATAACCTGTGATACGAATCTGCTTACTAGAAAGGGGTATTTATGTCTGCCAATCTCACTTAT
>JABSRF010000330.1 GCA_013215275.1 Oligoflexales bacterium
TATTTCGAGTTTGAAAGGGAAGCAGTTAAGGAGAGTTCCATTTTTAATTATGGTTTTATTATCTCGATCACCTATGTGGGTAGAATATTTATTTGGAGTTACCTAAGGCTTGGGCTCTACGAGGACAAAAGAAAAACATGACGTGAAAACAGAAGATTATGCTTTATTTTATGAGTCCTGTGACAATATATTTGATTCTTTTTATTTCGTGGCGATACAGAGAATAGTCAGACCTGGAGCTTTTTCAGGTAGGAATGTCGGTCTACAGGTTAAGATATGATTGCAGGTACAAAATTAAACTACATAATTGGTGACATACATGGGTGTTATGACGAATTTTGTGAGCTCGAGCAACTGATTCTGGAGCATGCCCAAAAGCAGGGCCTGGAAGCCCATTTGGTCTGTGTAGGAGATATCTTTGATCGAGGCCCGAAATCAAGCAAACTTTGTGAGCATTTTCTCAATGGCCATCAAGCAGGCACCCACACGCTCATAATGGGCAATCATGAAGTAGAGTTTTTGCGAATTTTGGAAGCCTATCGCCCTGACTTATTTGAAAAAAATGCCCTTGAATTCCCTTTTGCCTCTTACACCCTTAAGGATGATTATGAGTCGGATCGGTATGGAGCGAGCATTTATGAAAAAATAGATCAATTTAAGGAGATGGTGTTTATCTCATGGCTCTCCCAAGGAGGCTTCGAAACTTTGGTTAGCTACGACTGTAAGCCTCATGAGGTCGATACCTGGAGTTTTCCAGTGGAGCACCTTAAATTTCTCACCCAATTGCCTTATTACTGGCAAGATGGGCATGTTCTGGTTACCCATGCTTTTGCAACGAAATCAGATATTGAACTGGTCAAAAAGGCCCAAGCAGCATCAAAGCTTAGGCTACAAAAATCAATCATTCTCGAGAGAGATTACGAGGAGGTTGCAAAAATTGATGAGGAGCGGGTCAGAGCCGCTGTTCAATCATGCCTATGGAGTCGGTGCCCACCCGATAGCCGGCCTGATAGCCAGCGCATCCATATTTCCGGCCATACCCCCCTGGAGCATGTGAGGGTCTCCAAAGAACTCGGGTTTATTCAGTTGGATACGGGCTGTGTTTATGGTAAGCGTCTAACCGCATATTGTCCTTTGTACGACTCATTTCTGGCCGTTAAGTCTAAAACCTTTTGGTCCCGTTAAGTTAAGAAGGCATTTATACTAAGAGACTGTTTTTCCATTTTTAGGAGAATGATTTTACCAATGAATAAATATGGTGATGATGTTGCCTTGCTCGCAGAAAAAGTACTGTTTCACCGTCGCCTGTATTATGCAGGAAAACCTGAAATATCCGATCATGAGTATGATGCAATCGAAGACTCTTTGCGCGCCTTAGCTCCAGAACATCCTGTTTTTGAGGAGGTCGGAGCAGCTCTTGTGAGTGAAAACTTGCGCGGAAAAAAAGTCACCCATGCTAGCCCCATGCTGTCCTTGGCTAAGACCTACAAGCTTGAAGATTTACAAACTTGGATGAAGGGGCGGCCTGTTCTTGGGACCTATAAGATTGATGGGGTCAGCCTAAGCCTAAATTATAAAAACAAGCGCTTGGAATTAGGAAAAACTAGGGGTAATGGAACCATTGGGGAGGATGTCACGGAAAAGGTTCGCTGGGTTCCCGACTGCGTTTTAAAGGTAGATGGTTTGCAGGCAAGCGAGTTTGAAATTAGGGGAGAGCTTTATTGTAAGCAAGACCGTTTCAACCAGTTGCTTGTGGAAATGCAAAAGCTTGGCCTAGACCTGCCTTCAAGTCCTCGCAATATCGTTGCCGGAATTTTGGGGCGCAAACAACACGGAGAATTGGCCAGGTTTTTCAACTTTTTTGCATTTGACCTGATCATGGTAGATTCTAAGGAGCCCTACACCAGTGAGGCTGAAAAATTCCAGCTTATGAATCAAATGCGCTTCCGATTGCCACCCTACCAGGTGGTACAGAATGATACGGAGTTGGAAGCGTTTTTGAATCAAACGCAGCAATTTATGCAGGATGGTGATGTTGGTATAGATGGTGCTGTATTTAGTTTGAATGAGCTTTCTTTGCACCGAGAGTTAGGGGCCACAAGCCACCATCCACGCTACAAAATGTCTTTCAAATGGCAAGGTCAGACCGCAACATCGAAGATTCGTGATATTGTTTGGAATACCTCCCGCTTAGGTGTGGTGACTCCTGTTGCCATCGTTGATCCGGTATTCTTGAGCGATGCTAAGATCACCAATATTACCTTACACAACGCTGCAACTGTTAAGGCATATAACCTCAAAGCTGGCGATGAGATTGAGATTGTACGCTCAGGTGAGGTTATCCCTAAGTTTTTAAGAGTCGTTGCTGCTGATTCTGGTGCATGTGAACTGCCAAACACATGCCCAGCATGTGGCACGGACCTAGAGTATGATGATGTACGCTTAATCTGTACCAATACCAAGGGATGCCCAGCTCAAAAGGTTGGGAGCATTCTGAACTGGATTCGGTGTGCAGGAATTGACGATCTTAGTGAGAAAAGGCTAGGGGTTCTTATTGAGCATGATTTAGTTGCAGAGGTATCAGACCTCTACAAGCTTAAGGTTGAAGACTTTTTAAAACTTCCTTTGACCAAGGAGACCATGGCAAATAAGCTTTTTCGAAACATTCAAGACAGCAAAAACTTGCCTCTAGCCCAATTCTTGAATGGCCTTGGAATTAAGGGGTTAGGTAAAACTGGCTGGGAGCTTTTGCTTGAAAATTTTCCTGATTTAACGCAATTGCGAGCAGCTAGCATCGAGCAGATCGTGGAAATTAAGGGCTTTGCCTTGAAGCTTGCAGAGCAGGTGGTGGTAGGCTTGCAGGAAAAATCAGATGATATTGATAAACTCCTTGCTGTTGGCCTCAAACCTGTCATGTCGGCAAAACCCGCGTCCTCTGGAGTCTTAGCTGGTAAGGTTTTTGTGATTACGGGAACCCATGAAAGCCCTCGCAAAACACTTTCAGAGGCCATTGAACAGGCTGGTGGGAAGGTTACAGGCTCTGTGACCAATAACACCGATGTTTTGATTATTGCAGATCCCGGCTCTAGTTCTTCTAAGGCCGTAAAAGCTAGAAAATTAGGGGTTGAGCTGTGGGATGAGCCCACGCTCTGGAAAGAAATCGGTGAGGCTTAATCGAATAGCTTCTCATCATTTTTTGCCACTGAAACATCAGCAGGAAAGTTGGTGCTACAGTCGGAACCAAGGTGGAAAAGAATATCGTAAATAGGTGTTTCTCCCTCCATTTTTTCGCTTCCAAAGGGAATATACACACTGAGGCTTTCTGTAAAAGTCCATAAGCCTAAATTTTGGGTCGGGTCGCTTGTTGCTGTGTTTCCTGAAGTATAGTTTCCGTGGTACAGCTCAGCGCACACATTTTTATTGGGAACCATCGCTAGGAGAGTCTGTGCTTCCTGGGGCACACTTAGGCTAATGGGGGCTATATAAAACTTCCCGTCTGAGTGGGCTTTAGTCAGCTTGAGTGGGTAGCTATCAATATAGTTGAAAGCCTCTTTTTCACAAGGGTTGTTGATATGGACTTCAAATTCTACTGAGGAGTGCCCTTCCATACCACTTGGAACACCAACGGAGATAGTTTCACCTGAGGTTCCTGAGAATTCGGTGTTGAGTAGCATGCGTGCTAGGATGGTGCCTTCCGAATCTTTAGCAATGCCGCTCACACATACTTGACTCACTGCAAAGGCTGGTTCAGACAAGCTGACAGAGGAAGGGCTGCCAATTTGCACGGTGTTTTCTGTGAGCGCATAGACTCCACTTCCGAAAGTACCATTTGCAGTTCCTTGATTCAGAGATTTCTTGCTTGTTTTAAAGCGGTAAGATCGATCGTAAGATGCGCTGCTATCAAGGCTTGCCCCTGCTTCAAAGTTGCAACTATGAGATCCGCTTTGAATCATTAGAGCAACTACAAGCGATGCCTCATCACCAATGGAACTGGTATCCACATCGAGTGATAAGTCCATAGATGCCCCGGTCATACTAAACCCTAATCAAGTGACCTTTATAATGGCATAATTTTCAAGATTTTCACTGGATACATGAGCAAATCATAGGTGATCGAGATAATAAAACCATAATTAAAAATGGAACTCTCCTTAACTGCTTCCCTTTCAAACTCGAAAT
>JABSRF010000331.1 GCA_013215275.1 Oligoflexales bacterium
ATCCGTTTCTACCAAAATATAGCGTTCTGATCACACATGAATAGTGGGTAGAATATTTATTTGGAGTTACCTTAACCGACTGTTTCTTTTTGTTAACGAGCATAGCTTGGACCTGAATATTATTGTCTGCCCCACAAGTCGCCCGCACAACATAACGACCGATTTTCCTATAATCATGGAACTCTTCTCCCTCGTCATTCGTTTCTAAAGAGCCGATACGAACCAAAGCTATATTTTTGTCTTGGTGCTGCTGTGAGGTCGATTCAAGCCTAATGTCCTGTCCTGGCGTGCATGAGCCCGGTAACGCATCCATGGTCTTCTCACAGTCGACCATATTGTTGATGTAACTTTTCACAAATAGAGTTGACATCTGTAGCTTTTTGTTTCTCTGAAATTTTTTAAAATTATTGAAAGTTTGCACCATAAACTGAATCACGATGATCAGAATACCACTCATAACGACCATCTCAATGAGGCCTGCTCCTTTTTGACATCGCAATTTCGAAAACACTTTTTTCATATCATTCCCCCCATAGCTTAGAAATCGGAATAGAGGGTAAGCATCTTAAGTTTGGGCTGTAATCTTCATGATTTTGAGGAAATGGGGTCTTGCTTTTGACACTTGAATCAAGGTGAAAATACAGTAAAAAAAACGTGTCAAATCATCAGTAATCTATTCCATGTGATTATTTATTGACAATTTTTTTCTATCCAAGTTGCAATCTGACCATAGTAGTTAGCCTTATCTCCGGGTGCCTGAAGGAGCCGTGGGCTTGTAATATTTATTTCAGAAACGAGGCCCCCAATGATATCGAAACCTAGGAGGGGAATTCCTTGATTCGCTAGCTCACCCGCTATCAGCTCGACCTTATTTTTCAAAGCAGCACTGGGCTCATAGCAATGGATGGTAGCCCCTGCTCCCGTGTTGGCTAGAAATTCTCCTGGTGATGGCTTTTTAAGGCACCAACTGAGTGCTTTCCCTCCAATGGTGAAGACTCGTACCTCCCCATCATAAATATGCTGATTAAACGCTTGTAAAAGCCGCATTCGCTGACCATTTTGGGTGATGTCCTTTAGCTCTTCTAATGCTTTTTGTTCATCCAACTCAGCTAAGTTGATCCTAACGATGCCCCGCCCACCGTAGAGGTCTAGGGGTTTTACCACTGCATCACCACTGCAGTCGTCCTTGATAAATTCCAGCATTTGATCGGGGTTATAACTTGCAAGAGCAGGTCCAATTGCGTCTGGGAACTGCATGATTCCTAGCTTTTCATTAAATGCCCGCAAAGCCGAGGGAGCATTAAAAACCTTTACGGTATCACTGACCGCATCGAGCATCCAGGTGATTGACATGTAGTTCATGTCAAAGGGAGGCTCTTTTCGCATATGTATGCCAGAAAACTCATCAAGTGAAGTTTGCTCTAAAGTGCCGAGGCTAATGCTTGCAGGTTCAAAATTTTCAAAATGCATGGGAGCTGCTTTGACAAAAGGTCGACCTGCGGTGGACTTCCATGATAGATCCGTAGGGACGGAGAAATGGCATTGGTGGCCAAGCTTTGATAACTCGCTTGCCATGCGAAGGCTACTATCCAGTTTGAAGTTTAGCTTATCAAGCGAGTCCATGATAAATAGGTGTTTCTGGTGCATAGGAGATCCTTAGGTTTCATCTTTCATCGGAGGATGTTGATCGGTGATAACAGCATTAAAACTTTGGATACATGCTCACTGAAACCCCAAAAATAGATGAACTTGGTCACGATATAAAGAGAAAGGTTAGCTATGAAGTTTAATCGCTTAGAAGATGTGAATCTTGATGGCAAAGCAGTGCTTGTACGCCTCGACTTGAATGTACCTCTGTCGGATGGAAAAATACTCGACGACACTCGGATTCAGGCATCGTTGCCTACGCTCAAATACCTCCAATCAAAAAATGCCAAAATAGCGATCATGAGCCACCTTGGCCGGCCAAAAGGTAAGGCTAACCCTAAGTACTCTCTCGCTCCTGTGGGAGAACGCCTCGCTGAAATCCTTAATTGCGAGGTCATTATGGTCAATGACTACCATAAGGAGCCTGCAGATCAGGTCTTAAAGCAACTTGGCAAAAATCAGATCATGATGCTTGAAAACCTTCGCTTCCATGCAGCAGAGACTGCTAATGACTCTGAGTTTGCTCAAGTTCTCATCAAAGGGGTTGATTTCTATGTGAATGATGCCTTTGGTGCAGCCCATAGAGCCCATGCTTCCGTAGTGGCTGCTCCTAACTATGTGCCAAAAGACCATTGCTTTCCTGGGTTTTTAATGACCAAGGAAATCGATGCCTTGGACAAGCTCAAAAATAGCCCCAAAGTTCCCTTCACTGTTGTGATCGGTGGTGCAAAGGTCTCCGATAAGATTGGCGTGATTTTGAGCCTTCTTGAGAAGTGCAACCACCTGTTGATCGGTGGGGCTATGGCTTATACGCTTCTGAAATTCAAGGGCTTTAGGGTTGGAGCTTCTAAGGTTGAAGAAGACAAAATGGACTTGGTTGAAGCCATCTTTCGCAATGCAGAAAGCCGAAAGGTCTCTATCGAGTTGCCTGTGGATCATGTTTGTGCAGAGGCGTTTGATGCTAATGCCTCTGCAACCGTGGTGGATGACATCAATATCCCTGATAACATGATGGGCCTTGATATTGGACCTAAAACCATCGCTAAATACCAGGAAATCATCAAAGCCTCATCGACAGTCCTTTGGAACGGGCCTATGGGTGTCTTCGAATGGAGTGCCTTCGCTAAGGGCACCACTGCCGTTGCGGAAGAAATTAGCAGATGCCCTGGTTATACCGTTGTTGGTGGTGGAGAGTCTGTGGCAGCTGCTCAAAAAGCAGGGGTCGCAAGCAAAATAAAGCATGTGTCCACCGGAGGGGGAGCGTCACTTGAGTTCCTTGAGGGAACACAGCTTCCTGGAATTAAAGCGTTAGAGATTGTTTAGCCTAATTGCAGCAGGAGAATTGCGATGAGAAAACAATTGTTAGCTGGTAACTGGAAAATGAATGGTAGCGTATCTACCATTGAGGCTTATTTCTCGGATTTCCGTGAATGCTTGGGCCTTCCCATTTCAGATGTATTGAAAAAAGTGGATATATGCTTTGCTGTGCCTTTCACCTTATTGGCTAAAGCAAAGGAAGTGTTCAAGGGTACGGATGTGCAGGTTGCGGCACAAAACTGCCACTTCGAAGAAAAGGGGGCGTACACCGGTGAGGTCTCACTAGGTATGCTTGCTGAGCTGGGCATCAACTCCAGTTTGGTGGCCCACAGCGAACGTCGGCAGTATTACAACGAAACCGACCAGTCAACGAGCCACAAGGTAAAATGTATGCTGGATAAGGGTTTTATCCCGATCCTCTGCGTTGGTGAAACTCAGGCAGAGCGAGAGCAAGGCCTTACCAATAAAGTCCTTGAATCTCAACTATCTGCAGTCTTTGCCTGCATCGATAAGCTTGATTCTGTGGTGATCGCTTACGAGCCAGTGTGGGCTATCGGCACAGGCTTGGCAGCAACCCCTGAGTTGGCTGACGAAGCCCACCGATTTATCCGGGAGTTTGCTAAAAAGCGCTTCGGTGGTGAGGCAGCTGCTAAGCTTAAGATTCTATACGGTGGAAGCATGAAGCCGGAGAACACTGACAGCCTGCTGGCAAAAGAGCATATTGATGGCGGTTTGGTAGGAGGGGCGTCTTTGAAACCCTCTGACTTTGCTTCTATGGTGAAAAGCGCTTATCAGAGAGCCTAGCAGTTAGGCTGCAGGATGATGGATATGCTGTCGAGGGGAACAGCTTCCAGCAATCGAAGCATGAAACTGCTTTGAATGAGCCATCAGTTCTGGGGTCAAAAGGAGGGTCACCTCGGTATTGAGGCGGTTAACTCTTCTTTTTTTTAGGATTTTAAGCAACTCCACCACGCCACCTTCGGGCCGGTAAATGATGTTGTGGGCCTTATACTGGCTTGCTTTTTCTAGCAAACCATCTTTAGACTTAACCCCATCCACCTTGAGCTTAATGTTGAGCTTAGCTTCCAAAAGCTGCTTGGTGGTGAGGTAACTCCAAATAAATATTCTACCCACTATTCATGTGTGATCAGAACGCTATATTTTGGTAGAAACGGATGC
>JABSRF010000332.1 GCA_013215275.1 Oligoflexales bacterium
CATCAACTGCATTAGTGGTACTTCGCCGTACTTTTCCGCGGCAGCATACTTCTATGAAAAAAAATTTTGAATCAGTCCTCTTACTTTGTTGACAGACGAAGGAAGTTTGAATCTTTCATCAGATCACAATGCAGAATCTAGGTGGGATTAGAAAACCGAGCTATCAAAATGGAACTGAAATCCGCACGGTAACAGATCTGATGCTTCTTGGCATTCTTTCAATTGAGGAAGGGCGCTCGCTTCTGCGGTGGCTTCACTCCTTGAACCTGGGACCTCTTGGAATCACAGGCATTAGCCGTGGGGGCTTGATTGCGGCGATTGTGGCTGCCATCACTCCATTGCCATTGGCAGTGGTTCCTTTTATCCCCACTCACTCTGGAGGGGTCACCTTCACAGAAGGCTTGATTCAACTGTCGTGCGAATGGGAAGAGCTAAATAAGCAGCTAGAACGGAATAATAAGCATGGAGAACGGTGTAGCAAGCAAATGCTGTTCGAGATCTTGGAAAAGACGAACATTACAAATTTTCCCCCGCCAATGCGCCCAGATGCAGCCATTTGTATAAGTGCCAAAAAAGATGGCCTTGTCTCCCCATGGTCGACTGAAGTTTTCCGGCAATATTGGCCAGGCTCAGAGATTAGGATGATTAATGGGGGGCATGTGAGTGCCATTGCATTGCGACTAGGGCAGCTGCGGCAAGCTGTGCGAGATTCTTTAGTGAAATTGAGTATTTAGAATGAAATTAAAAAGATCTGGAAAAAATACCGAAAAAGGATTAAGATTGTAAGGACTATTTTCATAGGAGCCGTTCATGAAGCCATCTTCATCTCTTAAAATTGAATCAGATGTGAAAATTGAAGAAAAGAAAGATCGTGAAGGTCTCGAAAATACCGTACGTAAGGTGCGTATTGATGCCCAGAAAGACACGAAGGCTTTTCTCAAAGAGAGTGTGGTCGTCGAGGGGGGTGAGTAATTCAAGCATCTTGTGAGGGGCATATCGGTTTAGAGACTGAGTATGCTCTTTCTTTTTTGCCTCAAGGTAAGCGTCCTACCAATTTTCACATTTATAACGAGTTGCAGAAAGCTATTTCAAGTTTGGTTAGGACCAAGCCTGGAAAACGCGACTACCAAAAGGAATTTTTTTGTGAGAATGGGGGCGCGTTTGGCTATGAATTTATTCCTAAGGCTTTTCAGCATGGCTTGATTGAAAGTAAAACTCCAGAGTGTGTGAGCGCTAGTGAGGTTTTGCTGTACCAAAAAGCTCAGGAAGAGCTTTTGATCCAAGCAATTCCTTTTGCTGAAAGAGCCTTAGAATTGCAGGGCTTTCCTGGAACTTTGCATATCCTTAAAAACTGTAGGGATTCCGAAGGGCACATTTATGGAGCCCAAGAAAACTATGAGGTGGAAATTGCCCGTGGTTTTAGGCTGCACATGTTGAAGGGTGGCTTAGTCCTTTTGTTTCCCTTGGTAATTTTGTTAACTACCTTTCTACTCTCTGAGCTTATTATTGGTTTCGTCATTCTCTTAGTGCTAACTTCGTTGTGGTTTCTGACTTTATTTGTTCTCAATAGCCTAGTTCTACTAGGTACGGTCCTACCTGGGCCTTTGGCAAGCCGTTTTGCTTACCGGGTAAAATCCAAAGCAAAGGCCCTTACCAATATGGTTTCTGAGGTCTTTACTGACGCAAACTTAGAGTCACACTTGATGAAGGTTGAGTCCTATTTTAGTTATATAGGAATTGTCTTTTTTACTCCTTTTGCTTGGTTGTGGCACTTGACAGGTTTCCGTGAGCAACGGCGAAAACTCACGGCTTTTTTTGCCAGTAGAATCATCTTTTCAGGGGCAGGCACCTTGATGGAGGATGGGAGCTTTTGCTTGGCTGAGAAAGCTGTGGCGGTAAAGTCGTTGATGCGTAATGATGGCTGGGTCTCGGCCAGAGTCCTTTTCGATACGGGTAATTTGCTGAAAAAGGTTTCTTTTTCCAGCTTAAATTTGCTGACATTGAAAAAGTTAGATTACTTCGAGCTCTTTAAGCAGAAACAACGTCTACAATATGGCATGTCAGACTCGAATTGTGCTCAATTAGCAGAATACTTAAAAATTGGCATCACACAGTTGGTGTTGGAGTTGAGTGAAAAAGGAGTGTTTCATGATGCCCCGGCTTTAAAAGATCCCATTTCGGCAATTAAAGCCATCAACTCCGACCCCTCTTTAAAAGTGAAGGTGGACCTCAAAAATGGCCAGTCGATGACTGCTTTGGAAATTCAGCACTATTACTTAAACCAAGTTAAAGAGCACTTCCGCAGAGACTCGGTCGCTTCGCTGGAACATCGAGAGCTTGTGCAGCATTGGGAGATGGTCCTGATTCACCTTGAGAAAGCTCCGGATAAGCTGATTGGTAGAATCGACTGGGTATCAAAGAAATATCTCTTGCATACTGCTGGTGAGGGCCTTGATTACGAGGCAAAAAAGAAGATTGACCTTGCTTACCATCAACTTGGAAGTGGCTACTATGCCATCTTAGAAGCTGAAGAGGTCGGTGAGCAGCTTGTTGCCAAGGATGAGGTGCTGGAAGCTACCATCAAGCCAAGTAGTGCAAGCCAGGCTAAGAGAAGGTCTAACTTCATCAAAAACCCTCTCTACGAGGGCAAATCTGTGATCATATCCTGGGACTGTGTCCATGTTGGCCCATTTCTTACAGGAAAAGTGATTTCCTTGTGAGATTATCAAAAATAGCTCAATATAATTCCAAATTACTTTTGGGAAAGGTCAAGTATGGAAAAGCAAGCCGATAAGCAGACTTCCGAAAATGTGGTGGTCTTTCTCCTCGCAGGTTTTCTTTTCTTTCATGTCTGCGAATTCATGGTTGTGATGCCATTAGGCCCGCAGCTGATGAGAAATCTGGTCTTGGATTCCGCCCAATTTAGTTATTTGGTCTCAAGCTATAACTTTACTGCTGCGGCCAGTGCCCTATTTGGTCTGGTCTGGATGGATCGTTTTGACCGCAAGCGCTCCTTGCTGCTCGTTAACCTTTTGTTTGCTTTAGGAACCTTTGCCTGCTCTATTTCCAGCACGTATTCCGAGTTGCTCACCGCCCGGAGTTTTACCGGAGCCTTTGGAGGGATTATCAGCGCGATTTCCATGGCCATCATCGCTGACGTGGTGCCAATGGTTAGACGCGGCTTTGCCATGGGTAAAATGATGAGCGGCTTTTCATTAGCTGCAATTGCTGGAGTTCCCCTTGGGCTCATCTTGGCACAAAATTTTAGCTGGCAAACTCCCTTTCTAGCCGTAAGCTTAGGAAGTGCTCTCTTGAGTTTGTTTGCCTTATTCGTATTGCCACCTGTGCGGTCCCATCTAAACTCAAACACAGAGCGCTTAAATGTGATGGATTTTTGGCGTGTATTGGCTCGGAAGGAGCACTTAAAGGCATTTTTGTTTATGGTATTTTTGATGATGGGGCAATTCACGGTGATCCCATTTATTAGCCCTTACTTGGTGAGCAATATGGGGATGTCTGAATCTCAGCTGCCCGTAGTCTACCTCCTGGGTGGTGGGCTAACCGTGGTAGGCAATCCATTGATTGGCAAGCTTGCTGATCGTTACAACAAGCAGTTAGTTTTTCGACTTTGTTCCACGCTCGCTATTGTGCCGATCCTAGCAATTACCCACTTGGGAGTCGTGTCTCTTGCGGTGTCCTTATTAGTCACGAGCTTGTTTTTCATTTTTATCTCTGGGCGCATGTCACCGGCAATGGCATTGATAAGCGATGTCCCTGAGGATTTGCAACGAGGACGTTTTTTGAGCTGCGTTACAGCCGTGCAGCAGGGGTCGGCAGGCCTAGCATCCTGGCTTGCGGGAAGCATCATCAAGGTGGAGGCTGATGGTAGTCTGTTGCATTATCCCAGTGTAGGGTACATAGCATTGGGTTTTTGCCTGATGGCAATCTTATGGGTCTCTCAGCTAAAAAAAGTCGAGGCCAAGCCTAGTTTTTGAGAATGCTCACCTCAGTTTGTGGGAATGGGAAGCTGATGCCATTGGCGGTAAGTTTTTCCTTTAAGGTAACTCCAAATAAATGTCCTACCCATTGATGGTTAATTTTAGTACAGTTCTGGCCTGTGATTGCGCACTC
>JABSRF010000333.1 GCA_013215275.1 Oligoflexales bacterium
CTGCTTAGATCTTGAAAAGTAAGAGACATGTAAAAAGGCGGAAGATATGGTTTTACCGGCTCCAGCTACTGCATTGCCAAAATCTCAAGGACGCAGGCGCAAACACTACTTGCGCCAAGGGTTTCGTAGCCACTACCAATTTAAAAATTGGTACTACGTTGGTGGGAAAAGGGAAGGCGCGGAGCCTGTTAGACCTCTAAGGCGAAACCATGCTGACCTTGTAAATACCTGCTATTTGAATCTATCCACACAAACCAGAACGGCATATAGCATTGGCTTTGATATAGATGCCAAAAGGACAGAAAAAGAATGGCTAAATGCCAAGGGGCAAGTAAGCTGGAAGCTGATTTCCGGCCACCTAAATGAGTTCTATCCTGAAATATCTGAGTTTATTTTTGCAGTAGTTCGCTCAACTGGCAACAAAGGTTTGGCGGTTTTTATTGCAATCTCACCATTAGAGCTAGTGGAAGCCACAGCAAAAGCTCAAAATGCTGCTAGAGTTCTGCAGCAGCAGATACATACGATCTTCTGCCATGAGGGGATTGGGAGTGATCCAGGAGCCTTTGGCCTCGATCGAGATTTTTGCAATTGGCACAACCCAGAACGCACAATATTTCTAAACAAAAGCATACTAGCTGATGTACAAAATGAGCGCAAACGCACAGCAGTCGTATCTCATTTGTTGCAGGCCCTGAAAAGAATACCATTTATAGGGTATCAAAAGAAAAGAGATCAAGTTGGCCTGATATACCATGATGCAAGAGCAGAAGCGAAGCTAGCAAAGCTTTATTTGCACATGTTGGAACACTTTGAGCAAGAGGGAGAGCTAAGTAAAGCTCTTAGGCAGTACGAAATTAGAGATATATCAGGTCTTTCAGAGCCTTTTATAAGAAAGTTGATGAAAGGAGAGCTACAGTTATCGTGGTTAAGGGCTAAGGACTGTGGTGCTGAAGGGTGGGGTCTTTGTGTTAGTTTCACACCAGACTTAACTAAGAGAGCCTTGGAGTTAGAGAAAGATGGTGCTGAAGGTCAGATAAGTAAAGCGTCAATAGATCTTTCAGAGTCCATCATAAGACCTAGTGAAGTGAGAGATGGTGAGCGCAATGAATGGGTCACTAGAGCAGCTTTAAAGCTCAAACATGCTGGTATAGATAGAGAAAGAGCAGAAGAACTTTTAGAGTACTGGGTAAAGCAGATTCCAGGCTACCGAATCTCACGGACATGCCGGAACTTTTTATCGATAGTAAAATCAATATACTTGAATAAGAAAAAGTACTTTGGTTTTAGAGAAGAGTCTAGCGTACCATCCTGGCTACTGCATCCTGGAGATAAATCATATGAGCAGCCAAAAAGAGAAAAAACGGCGACAGAAATAAAATTACAGAAGGGGGTAGTATTACCCCCTACCAGCAGAGCTGAAAAAATTCACCCTGTATGTAAAGAACCTGTGAGCAGCAATATGTATCGTTCCACTAGGGATACTTCGATACTTACAACGTATCCGATAGGGGGAGCGCGAGGGGGAGCCGCTTCTATAAAAGGGCCTCAGACGGGAACTTTGATTCCTTTAATCCGCTCATTTGGAAAGCAGCCAGCCTCGCAAAAAATCAAGGAGGAAGGCTTCACGAGTAGCCAAAGAACAGAGTTGCAGAGGATCTTTTTACATAAGAACCTTAGCAAAGATCAAAGGCATGAGCTGCTTGAGTTATATTTAGATGCTAATAGTAAGGCTGACCCTGGGCTTATCGAGGGTGTCATGGATTTTGCCCGAAAGTTAGTGCCTGATCTGCTAAAACGAAGATTAAAGCGTGATCCAAGCAGTGAGTTTAGGCTAGTAAAAGGCTATTTTAAGATGCTTGTGGGCTTTGCGACCCCAGCTGAAATTTTGAGCTTGGAATACGACTTTAAGAAAAGTGAAGGTCAGGCGAGGGTAGATTTCATCAAGAAATTGAAGCAGCTTGCTCTGGCAGCAAAAGAGAAAAGAAAAGCTAAGGAACTTGACCAAGCAATAACTAAGGATCAAAATAAAGACTATAGCAAGCCATCGTCGGTTCTTGACTTCGCTCAGTCTCTTTTGGATCGCAAAAAAACCCCTACATGACAAATCACATGCAAGTCGAAAAAATGAAAAGCGCAAATTGCGTATTTAATCATTAATCCATTATTGATTATTGGAACCGACGAGAAAATATCTTTTCTTTTTTCAGTAGCTTAATGTCTAAAGCAGTACTACTGGCGTGATTGCTTGGTGCATGCAAAATGCAAATAAAGTGCACGCAGATTGCGTTTAATAAACAATAATAGATTATTGATTAATTTAGACCGCTCGAAAGTATTTGCTTGTGTGATTCTTAGAGAGTTTATAAAATCAATAATGGATTAATGATTAATTGGCTGTGGAATACTATACAAATGGCTAGGCATACGAGACACATTTCTCCCATTGATACATTAGCTCCAGCAGGCGGTTTAAAAACATCCATTCAATTCACACGAATCGACCGCCTTTGGATCGGAGATGTGAAAGACCCATTTGATAATGGTTATGTTGTCCAGTTTCCACTTGCTGATACCTGGTCCGTTTATGGACCAAACGTCCTCGATGTCGTTCAGCAAGATGAAAATGGTAAATGGAGCTTTAGAGACTTCAAAGAGATGTTTCTTCCAAAGACTAAACGGGGAAAATATGGCTTTTTGAAGCCAAAATATGCTACTGGTGGAAGCCCTATTCAGACTAAAGATGGCTTTTATATTGTGGAAAAAAAGTCCACAGTTTCGATCTCAACATTAGTCTTTAAATTAGCTATTGGTATGCTTGGTGGAGTTGAACAAGCTAGGGAGCATATCTGCAAGTTGGCTTCTGAAGCCTGGGAACGAGATAGTCTTAGAGCCTTTAAGATCTATCAGTTGATCGATGAGAGCCCAGGTAAGGTGCTTGAGCACTTGCCAGACAACCTACGTGCAAAATCTACAGTCTCTCTTGAGGTTGAGTCTAGTATTCTACACTCTGCTTGCTTGTGGCTTGGAGTTGACCCTGAGATGGTTATCCAAAGGCAAAGAGGAAGGCCGAAGAGCAAGAAAAAGCACCATATGGACCAACTTGATGAAAATGAGCTTGATCTAGATGATTCTTCTAGCTCTGGTTCTGTGATTTTTATGACAATAGATCAAGACGAAAAAATCATAGGCAGGCTATTAAAAGACTATCAAGGCCATAGTAAAAATACCAAACTAGCTGATTTATCTATCCATCAGCTTGCGTCTATTTTAGGTAGCCTGCTTGAAGAGAATCTTAACGATGACGCAGATCTGCTTGAAGCATACCTCGATGCTTTTGACGAAAATTGGAGAGATTTAGCATCTCAAGGCGAAAATTCAGCTAGTGCTTATGATCCTTGGGTAGTCTTAGGGGTAAATCCAGGATCTTCTTTAGAAGAAGTCAAAAAAGCCTATAAGAATACAATGAGAAAAATTCACCCTGATACAGCAAATATTTCAGACTGGTTCGCAATCACTGTAGACCAAGCCTACAAACAAATAAAACAGGATATCGAAAATGGACAATAATAAACCTGCAACAAAGAATAAGGCGTTTCTTGAACGGATTCGTAAGGGAAAAGCCAGTGTCACCACAAGATCATCAACAGATAAAATTAACAGGGCAGTTAATAAGAAATCCCGTCCTAAGCTTTTGTTTAGCATGGATGCTACAGCAAGTCGTGAGCATAGCTGGCTTATCGCACAGGATATTACGAGTTCTATGTTTGATGAAGTTCCTGGAGAACTCGATGTTGCTTTAGCCTACCATGGTGGCGGAATTTTGAAGAATGTTTCCCCTTTCAAGTCCAATGCAAAGCAGTTTAAGGATGCTGTATCAGTTGTACGTTGTGATGCCGGTCCAACTGCATTAAATGCTATTCTGCAGGAAGCTAGTGAAGTTAATGGCTTAAAAGCGATGATCTACATAGGTGATTGTTATGAAGAGCCCTTCGTAGAGGCTGAGTACTATGCTCGGCAATTGAAGCTGAAGGGCACCAGGGCGTTTATGTTTGGTAACTCCAAATAAATATTCTACCCACTATTCATGTGTGATCAGAACGCTATATTTTGGTAGAAACGGATGCCTT
>JABSRF010000334.1 GCA_013215275.1 Oligoflexales bacterium
ATTATGGTTTCGACTATCAATAGATTCAGATACTAGATGAGTTTAGTATGGTGCTACTTTGTGGAAACTTCTGATTAGAAGAGATTTTAACTGCTAAGCAAGATGCAAGGATTCTCGTGATTACGGCCATTAAGCAGACTGATCAGCTTAACAAGGCTATTGCTTTAGGTGCCAAATCCTATGTTTTAAAACCACTCAAGTTTAATGACCCTGAATTCGTAGAGAACTTCAAAGAAGAGATCCAAGAGTGCCTTCAGGCCTAGCCGATCTGTGTTGTTTTTCAAAGCTTGTTAAGGGATCAATTTTATTGCGGGAATATGGGCCTTTGCACTCATCCACGCTGCTGCATCTTTTTGCCAGAGTCCTTTGGAAGAGAAGTAATGCTGTTGAATGTAGTCAGCGAAATCAATAAGCTGTTCGCGACGGTATGAGCGCTTGAATAAATTGGGCACATTTAGATTATTGTGAAACCAAAACCGACATTTTCCTATATGACTCCACTCTGCAATCAAAAGGTTATCGAGCCTCATGAGTAACACCACGTGCTTTTCATCAATCCGTCGACATTTATGGAGCTTACCATACTGATAGTTTTTAATGCCAAGTTCGTCGGCCGCCAATTTTTCAGCAGCTGGAGCTAAGATTAACCAAGCTTGATTAATATAACCTGATTTCAGGTAGCCCTTCCAGAATCGCTCGCGATAAATGCTATGCTTGTCGATCCCACACAAGTGGAGCAGCTTGAAGAAACTTGCAATGGTTCGTTCGGTGCCAAGATAACCTGCGCAAATACTTTTCAGATCTTTTACTGCATTGAACAAACTCAGTGGGGGAGTTGGAACCTCAAGATGCAAGGCATTGGGTTTTTCTAGTGTTTGTTTAAGGTAGAACCTTTGGTTTGTGAGCGACATAGGCCCTATTCCTTTGCTCTCTTAAAGCTGACGGTCTGGACTCCCCAGAGCTTTTCTTTTGCTTAACGAGTCATCTGGTTCAAGAGCGTTGTTCGGTAGGTCCATAACAAGCCTCACGTCGATCCTACGATTTCTGTGATCTCTTGGGTCATGCTTTATGAGTGGCCTGAGGTCAGAGTAACCACTAGCTCCGATGATTGGCTGTTCTTTTTGATTAAACAAGTCCCCTAGGCGGCTATCACAGAGTTTGAGAAGTCGAAGCACGGTGGTCGCCCTAGCAGCTGAAAGTGCTAAGTTATCTCGATAACCAGCTCCAGCCTTTACAGCCATGGCATCGGTATGGCCTTCAATCATGACTGTTTCGATAGAACCTTTGTACTTAGTCTTGCATTTGTAATTGGATTCTATGGCTATGGGCTGGCACCATTCGGGGTGGGCCAAATCATGCTCTAAGCTCTGTTTCCTTGCATGATAATCGCTGTGACACGGAAGGACCATGGTCAAAGCCTTTGCAAGCTTGCCTAGATTTCCAAGCTTTTCCGGATTGGGAAAGGCTTTTGCAGCAGGAAAGCTAAGGGTTTGTTCCGTAAGGCGAAGGATTCCTTCCTCTGGATAGGTTTCAACATCGAGGCCGTTTTCTCTTAGGATCTTTTTTAAATCGAGGAGAATGTGATGCCTGGTTTTCGCAGGTGACTGCAATTCAGCCTTTGCCTGGATAAAGCTATTTTGCTCTTTCTTAAATTGGATAGAAAAAACCGTAAGAATGATGAGAAATATAAAGATTAGTCCAGCCATTAAATCGCTAACAGAGATCCAAAAACCCTGTTGGGATTGGCTAGAGTCCTCATTTTCAAAAGATTTTTTTCTCATAACGACCCTCGCATCTAAGCACGCGTGTCTGGATAGATAATTTTGTCCTTCTCACTTGCACTGATTGTATTTTTGCGAACTGATTTAATAGCTTCAGGTAAACCAGTGATCGCTTGGTTGAGGTCCCCAACGGCTCCCGCTAAAGTGACGACTCCCTTACTCATATGCTTGTCAAGCTCGGATGTGAAGCCTTTGACTTTTTCTGAATAAGAATGAAGGATTGTATTAGTTTGTTGGAAGATATGATTGAGGTTTTGATCCACCCCTTCGAAGCGTTTACAGTAAGATTCCCAAGAATCCTTAGTTTGCTTATTGATTTGATCCATTTGCTTCACAGCTTCAGAAATCTTAACTGCAGCACTTGAAGAGGTGCTGAGAGAGGATTGGGCCTCATTACAGGCTTTAGAGATGGCATGGGCAGCATGGATCAAAGGGTTGATGAACTCACAAAGTTTTGCATGAGATTCCATCACCTTCTTGGAGTTTTCAGCATTGCGTTCACTTGTTTTTGCAAGGTTTTCCCCAGTTGCTTGAATTTGTTGCTGCAGTACTTTAAATGATTGCCTAAGTTCGTTAGCAGGTTTTTTTATTGCATCACTCATTTCAAGGGCACTTTTGTTTAGAGCAATATTGATGTCCTTCGCCGATTCTCTAAAGGTTTGTTGAACACTTTCGTTAGTTAGATGAAAGTTGGATTGAAACTGGTGAGACAATTCATGAAGGTTTTTCTTGAACATTTTGGTACTTGCTTCCACTGATTCAAGAAGGTACTTTCCTGATGAATTGAGGGCATCCTTCGTTTCTCTTAAGCCTTCGTGGATTTTTTGGAAAGCGGTCGCTATGTATTTGATCTCTCGACCCGAGGACTCAGTTAAGGTGTCGTGGAATTCCTTGGCTATTTGTTTTAACATCCTTTCGTTGGTATCTGCACGATCTTGATAGATAATCTTTAGGCTTTGTACAATTTTTTCAAGGCTAACGTTTTGTTGGTGGTTCTGGCTTAATTGTTTGTTGGTAAGCTGCTCCAAGCTAATAGTATGAATCAGGCCTTCAAAGGAATGATTCAATTTAGTGATCAGCTCCACCGTTCCTCTAATCCGAGTGCGCTCAATACGGGAGAACAAAATGGAAGTGAAGATACCGACAATCGAAGTCCAGAATGCGAGTGATGCTCCACTTAATAATTGAGATAGGCCATGCTGAATCTCATGCATGGCTCCCCCTGCGAGGCCATGCCTTGCAAGATAGATTCCACAAGAAAGCCCACAAAATGTTCCGAGGATGCCCATACCACTCAAGTGATTGGGTATGGCAGCATATAATTTTTGATCTATAGAAGGGTGAATGATGGACTGTGGACAAAAGAAATCAGAGCTATCACGGGTTGCTCGGATAGCCTTGTACTGAGCCGCTTTAAGCTCGTGCTCACCCTCTTTACTTGGCTCAGCAAAAATCTTCAGTAGTGAATGCTGGTAAGCTTGCCATGGTTTTGTTAGCGAACTGAGCTGAATGAACTTTCCATGGATTGTGTTAAAGTTCTCGATCATTTCGCCTGTATTTTTAAAGGAAGTTAATAGTTTTAAGGCTTCCTTTAGGTTTGATCTAATTTTTGTGCTTTCCCAATATAGGTGGACCAGCCATTTCAGTGCGTAAAGACCAATTAATCCACACCAAATCCAAACAAAACTGGGAGATATGATAAACTCTGAAAAGCCACCAAGCTTCGATACCATATTTGAGGGCAGTGGCATAACACACCCCTTTCGATTTTGATTACCTGTTTAGTTCCACTAACTAGCTTAGGCGATTTCGCGCGAATGTATTTGGGAAAGAAATTCCTATGAAAATCCACACCCTATCATTTGTTCAGGGTCGGACGCGGGAACCTATTCAAGTCTGGCAGTCTGCTAAAGGTATCGTCATAATTACAGGATGTTGAGGCATCTGGGGCAAAGTTGAAAAGTTCGCCGACTGGGCAAAAAAGTTTTCTATGGACAAGAAAGCCGTGCCGTTCTACATATATCTACCAAGGTAAATGCAACCCGCACATGGGTAGACTTTATCTCCTTTAGCCAGCTTGGTGAAATTGGTAGACACGTTGGATTCAAAATCCAATGCTCGCAAGGGCGTCCCGGTTCAAGTCCGGGAGCTGGTACCACTAAAAAATCATTCACAACTTAAAGTGCTCACCACAGATTTAGAGATTATCGATCCGTCTCCTGATCTCAGATTCCTCATCAGATTGCTTAGGTAACTCCAAATAAATATTCTACCCACTATTCATGTGTGATCAGAACGCTATATTTTGGTAGAAACGGATG
>JABSRF010000335.1 GCA_013215275.1 Oligoflexales bacterium
TTCGAGTTTGAAAGGGAAGCAGTTAATGAGAGTTCCATTTTTAATTATGGTTTTATTATCTCGATCACCTATGAGAATACAATTTATCAGAGTTCATTGAGTTGGTAGGAGGAGAGTAGGCTTTATAAATCCTGCATCAAACCCTTCAATCCCAACCAAGTCAGCTTCTTTAGCTTCTGGGAATGTAGGAGCTCGCAAAGATGGTACATGGGGAAGATCGTAGGGGCATTTTCTATAATGTTGTTTGCCTTGTTAGCCCTTTCGGCAAAAGGCATGGGATCACCTGAGACGATGCGGTATGGCAGGCGTCCAAAGCTAAATATGACCTTCGGTCTGGTTTGCTGCACAAGGTTCAAGAACGTTTGCTGATAGTCCTGATAACTTGCTAGTGGAGCGCAGCGATGGTCGGTTTCCAGGCCAAGCAATCTAAACTGACTTTTTAGGTCGATGCCGATGGCGCTTAGAATCTTTATCAAGAGCTCGCGTTCCTTTCCGAACACTAGCTTTTGCCCTTTTACACAGTCGATTAAGCCTAAGTATGGAGCATGCTCATTGCCGGCGCTGCGGAAGAGTGGAGTTGACAATTGGCCTTGAGGCACAGGGTTGACCCGTGCCGGTGTAGGCACAGGGACTGAGCTAGGCTTAGGCGTAAGCTCGGTTTCTTGGTGAAGCTCTTGGTTCTCAGCGAGCGTTTCGGTCTGATTTTCAGGTTCAGGCTCTTCTGCCTTGGGTGCTTGTCTAAGAGCGTCTACCAATGGCCAGCATTGACCCCGTTCTTGGAGCCAAAGGAGGTAGTTTTGAATTTGCTGGCTTTGAGCAGCGTGCATGGGTTTCCTTTGTGAGAGATGCCCTAACCGCCTTCGGCGTGGGCATGACAGGTTATCGCATCTGCTTATGGATAGCAATTGTCGGATAGTCTTGCTGCATCAGCCTTAATTGATCTACTCGACCTGTGCATGATAGTTTGACCCATTTACTTGTGCAAGCCACTTGAGCACCAACTTTTTTGGTTTAGGTCTATAAATCCATAAAAAACAGATTGTTAATAAAAATAAGTCAATTTATAAATTGACTTTACCGATAAGTCTATTAAACTCCCCTTTGTCACAGAGAAAGGGGAATTATGGGAAAGGTCTTAGAGCAAGGACCAATAACAATATGTGTTTGGCCTAACGATCATGAGCCCCCGCATTGTCATGTATTTTATAATAATTCGGAGTATCGGGTTTATTTTGAAGGTTGGGTTTTTGAACACGAAGCTGGGAAAAAACTGAATATGCCAATTCTCAGGCGCATCAGGGAAGTCATCATAAATGGAAAGCGTGAAATAGGCAGAGAGTGGAGGAGATTCCATGGAAATTAAAAAAGTAAAAAATGGATGGGAATATGATGGGCTTACTTTTAAAACTAAGAAAGATGCAATAGATTGCTTGAACGAGACCAAACAAGACAGTTCCATTCCACTTGATCTGGCTAATGTAGGTAAAAAGAAGCTGAAGACAATTTATGACTCTAGTAATCCAACATCATTTGGGAAATTCGTCTCAGATTTTATAGTTAAAACCAGAGGAACCATGACCATTCAAAGCCTTGCCAATGATATAGGTGTATCCAAGCAAGCCTTTTATGGGTGGATATCTGGTGAGACATTGCCGAAAAGAAAATACATTAGCCAAATCTACAAAGTCATGGATTGCAGTCAAACAGAGCTAAAGAAGGCCTTGAAAACTAACTTTGATCGTCAAGAACAGGTGCTTTTAGAAAAATAGAATTTTTCAATACAAGCAGGGCGTGTAAAAAATTGTGTGGTTGGGACTTGATGAAGTCTTTTCGCAGTGGCTAAGCACTAATCTTAAAAGCATTTTTTCGCCGTAGGCGGATGTAATCCCAACAAATTTTCATATTTTTATTACATTTTTTGGGGTCGGCTCCACACTTTCTTGCAACCTTGTACAGCAGCAGAGCCTTGGTGATTTGTTTGCTTTTCTTCAAAGCCTGGGCGATGAGGAAAAGCGCAGAGGGGTTATTGGGGGCGATGAATAAAGCGCGGTGCAAAACTGCAATGCTTGGTTTGAATTCCTTAAGGCGCTGCATGCACTCGGCGAGGGCCAGGTAAGTCTCAACCTCAGGGCTTCGCTTAACCACAGTGGATAAGGCGTCCTTAGCTTTTTGGTAGTTCTTTTGCTTCATCTCGATGGCTGCCTTAACCTTCCATGCCTCTGGGTGTTCGCGGTCGATTTTAAAGACGGGTTCAAGGGCTTGGGCTGCCTCTGCATAGCGCCCAGTGGTGAGGTAAAACCGTCCGAGGTAGATATGAGCATCCAGGCGTTCAGGATGAGCTTTGCGCTCCTCTCTGAAAAATGCTTCAGCTTTTTTTAGCTCTCCAGCCTCAATACAATAAGTGATGATTGCCTGCATAGATTTTGAATCGTTGGGGTAATAGCGACGCAGGCGCTTAAAATAATAGACTGCTTTGTTGATATCATCCGATAGTGCGAAGGCCTCTCCGATCCCCAAGAGTGCTTCCTTGTCTTTGACGTCTTCTCGTAAAGTCTCTCTAAAATGTTCAATCGCCCCCACCGTGTCGTTTTGAGCGAGGAGCAGCCTTGCAATTAGATTTTGTCTAGCTGGCTGTTTGGGGTTGTACTCAAGCTCTTTGCTAAGCTGGTGAATAGCATCCGAGTAGTCTTTTTTATAAACATAAATATCAGCTAGGGTCGCGTAATTGCGGTAATAGGTCGCTGATTCCTTGATGTTTTCATTGAGCAGTGAGATCGCTTTATCGATTCTTTTGCAGCGGAATAGAGACACTGCATAGCTGTGGCGAGCACGTAGGCTGCTGGGGTCGAGTTCCATAGCTTCTTGGTACAACTTTGCGGCCTGCTTGATTTGTTTGGCCATCATATGGCGGTCGCCTTCCCGAAGTTTCTGGATGGCTGGGGCTGGTGAGTAGAATTTGTGAAGGACTTGGTTGACCTTGCTGGTCATAGACTCGGCTTGAAACGGCTTGATGATGTAATCGTCTGCCCCCATGTCACTGGCTTTGACGATGTCTTCCTTGCTTGCCTCGCCAGTGACGATGATTACAGGGATGTCAGCTCGGATGGCTCTGCTTCTGATGTAATGCAAGACGTCGAAACCATTGACTTTACGCATATAGATGTCGATGAGGATTAAGTCGATATCGGGGTGTCGGGAAAGCTCTTTAAGGGCCTCTTTTCCATCGAAGCATTCGATAATATTGACGATTCCCATGCTAGCAAGGATGCGCTTCATTGCCTTGCGAATCGGATCTTGATCGTCGACGATCACAGCCTTGATTTCAGCAAGATTGTAGGCACTTGACTCAGTCATTGGTGTACTAAACCCCCTCATCCCTCCAATCGGAAAGTTGAGGAAAATCTGTAGTTTGGTGCTTCGTGAGTTGAGTATATAAACTTATTTGAACAACTGCTCATTAAACTTAGGAGCTAAGCTACGGTTGGCAGGATGTGTTTGATCTTACCTTCTGGGGCATGAACAATGATCCGATCGTAATCAAATGCCAGAGCAGGCTTTAATGATTTTCTAGGTCCTTCGCTTGTTAAGCTAATGAAGTTCATTCCTGCTAGTTCTTTGCAATCTTTTAGAACGGCAGGTTGCCCTCTTTTTAGTTCTTTTGCTAGCTCATAGATCGAACGTGGTTTTCTGGTTTTTATATAGAGGAGAATTTTAAATTTGTGAGGGTATAAAAAACTCATAAACTTATCAAAATCCTCAAACATAGCAGTCCTACCAATTCTTCTCTCAACGACTTTGCCTTCAAGGGCTTCCTTGGCATGGTCTATGAAATTATCGATGCTGCCAAACTCGATGTGAAATGCTCTACTCATGCTTATCCATAGTAAATAGTGTTCAATCAACATATATATACCTAATCAATATATACAAATAAAGAATATATAAATTGCGGTTCTCCAACAAGGTGAATAAGTCCCTGTATTTAACAATTACGAATGGTTATGACTAAGGATTGAGCAGTTGGGTAACTCCAAATAAATATTCTACCCACTATTCATGTGTGATCAGAACGCTATATTTTGGTAGAAACGGATGCC
>JABSRF010000336.1 GCA_013215275.1 Oligoflexales bacterium
GAAGGGTACTAAAAAGTCCCATATTACAAGGATCATCATAACCTAAACGACATTTTTTGATGGAAACTTCTGATAATACCTATCGAGATGTGTTTAGAACCAAGCAGCATATGGCAAGGGAATTTGTGGATGCTATCCGCTCTGGAACGCAGGTTGACCCCTCTTTCGCTTGTGGAGCCTTAATACAAAAATATATTGATGCTGCCATCGAAAGTCATCACAGCAAATCTTGGGTGTGTGTGGATGGGTAGAGCTTGCTTCAGTCTGTATGTTTCAACTTTTAAACTTTCCTTCTAAAAACTGGCATGACAGAGTTTTGATACTGTAGACCTGTCCAGATTGACTGCCATCAACTCAGGTGGTAGCTGTTTTCTAGATTTATTAATTGTTTAGGAAAACTATTATGCCGGTAAAAAAAATAAGCCTTATGCTCCTGCTCTCCGCAAGCATGAGCTATGCAGCAGTAAGCGAGCCACTTTTGAAAAACAAGCTCGACTTTTCAAAATTAGACAAAGAAAAAGTCTCCTTAGGCAAGAAACTATTTTTCGACCCCCGCCTCTCACAAGATGGGACTGTGTCATGTAATTCTTGTCATAACTTAATGGGTAACGGTTCTGATCAGAGACCTAATTCAGTTGGTGTGGGTGGTCAACATGGTGATCGCAAGGCTCCTACGGTTTGGAATGTGGCCTTAATGTCTGCATTTTTTTGGGATGGCAGGGCGAAGTCATTGGAAGAACAGGCTGTAGGACCGATCACAAACCCAATTGAAATGGGTATGCCAAACGCTAAAGCAGTGGAAGATCGGCTGAAAAAGATACCGGGGTACGTAGAGCAGTTTTCAAAGGTTTATAAAGGCAAGGAGTCAATTACCTTGGCGAATATTGGTGATGCGATTGCAGAGTTCGAGCGAACTTTGTTGACCCCTGACAGTGCCTTTGATCGCTATATGGCTGGAGATAAAAAGGACCTTAGCGATAGCGCAAAAAGAGGTTATGATTTAGTTCAATCGGTAGGTTGTACCAGCTGCCATCAGGGGGTCAATTTTTCTGGACCCAAACTTCCTGACGGGACTCCGTTCCTGATGAAATTTCCTACCTATGCAGGCACTGATTACGAAAAAAAGTACGATTTTTTAGCTGATACTGGGAGGCATCGGGTGACCAAAGACGCTGGTGATAAGCACTTATGGCGTGTTCCCACTTGGCGAAATATTGCTCTGCTGGCCCCTTACATGCATAATGGCTCAGTTAAGACCCTTGATGAAGCTGTTAGAGTTATGGCAAAGACTCAGTTAGGAAAAGATTTAAAGCAGCAAGAAGTCGGAGATATTGTCTCCTTCTTGGAGAACTTAACTGGTGAAAAGCCAAAGCTAGACTGGCCGGAACTTCCACAAACGGTTGGGGCTTCTTTTCGAAATCTCTAAGAGCTTCTGACGTTGCTCATCGCTAAGAGGCCCTGCGAGCTCTATTTTCTTGGTAATCTCATCTATCTTCCCTTGTTTGGTCTCACACTCTTGGCAATCCTGTGCATGAATCTTTTTATGATTTAATTGGACTTTGACGCCATCGAGGGGAATCTTCTTATGCTTTGCATACATCCTCAGCGTCATGGACGTGCAAGCACCCAGCCCAGCTAAAAGTAGGTCGTAGGGAGAGGGGCCTTTATCACGACCTCCTGGGATGCTGGTAGGCTCGTCGGCCATCAGAAAATGACTACCCACATAGACCTTCTGTGAGAGTGTCTTATCCCATTCCTCCACTAATACCCCTTTGGTAGGTGCATTTGCATTGGTAAGGGTCGATCCCTCTAAATCTACGTGCCTCTCAGCCCATGGTGCCAGAATGGAGGCCACAAAGTTAGAGTCGTGGCGTTTGCTAAGAAGGTGGTCTGCTCCATTCAGAGAGATGAACGACTTAGGGTGTTTTGCATGGCGGTAGATCTCTTGGGCATTTTCAATCCCTACCGTATTGTCCTGAGGAGAATGAAAGATCAGTAGGGCTGTTTTCAATGTTGCCAGGTAAGACCCAGAGTCTTGGGCCTCTAAGTCGTCCAAAAACTGTTTTTTTATGGTGAATTTTCTCGAGCCTAGGTTTACCGTTGCATAGCCTTTTTCTTTGATCTCTTTAACGTCTGCATGAAAGTTTTTTATCACATGGTGAGGACCAAAAGGGGCTCCGATGGTGGCAACCGCTTTAACGTGCTCTAGCCGCCCGGCTGCATTGAGCACAGCTGCACCCCCCAGACTATGGCCAACTAATAAGCGTGCATGGCTATGATTTTTGGCCAGCCATTCATCAGCTGCCAGGAGGTCTTGAACATTCGAAGAAAAGTTAGAGTTGGCAAAGTCACCATCGCTGCTCCCAATGCCCGTAAAATCGAAGCGTAGTACGCCGATTCCATAGTCTGTGAGGCTCTTACTAATCCTTGATGCTGCTGCAATATCTTTCGAGCAGGTGAAACAATGAGCGAAAATAGCAAAGTATTTTGGTAAATGATCTGGAAGCTCTAACCTTCCAGCCAACGATACGCCCTCTTGATTTTCAAATTCGATCTTTTGAGAGTTTGCCACGCTAGGTATCCTCCAAGTTTTGCTTAAGTTAAGGATACCTTGCTTCAAACCTGGAGACTAGAATTCAGATTTGATTGGCACTATTTCTTGCAAACTACGTTGATACCGTCACGGACCGTGACGATGACATTTTCCACCCGTTCATCACGCTGGATTAGTTCATTTAATTCATGAATAGCAAGGTCCTCTTCGCTACTAGGCCTTACGACTCTGCCACTCCATAAGCAATTATCAATGGCAATAATGCCCCCCCGTTTCAGCTTTGTGAGGACTAGCTCATAATTTTGCTTATAGCTTTCCTTATCAGCGTCGATGAAGGCCAGGTCAATTTCACAGTCAAGGGCATTGATCGTGTCAACTGCCGGACCCATCTTTAGCTCAATTTTGTGACCATGTGGGCTTTTTGCAAAGTACTTCTTTGCTAGCTTGGTGTAGGTCTCGTTAATATCACAGGTGATAAGCCTCCCATCCTCTGGCAATGTTTCGGCCATGCATAGTGCTGAATAACCAACATAGGTGCCAATTTCTAAGATGGTCTTTGGCTGGTTAATCAAACACAGCATTTTTAGAAAACGCCCAGAAAGGTGTCCGCTAAGCATCTGGGGAAGTTCCATCGTTGCGATGGTTTCTTTTTCTAGCTCATCAAGCAATTCAGGGCCTTTGGGGGTATAACGTTCTGCGTAGCCTTCAACTTCCGGATCGATAAACCTTTGCATTAGTTGTGCCTTTATTGTTAAGGTGATACCTATCTCAAGTCCTCCAATATAGCCTAAATGAGAATGTTTTTCAATTGCCTACCTGTAGGTTGCTTATTCTTGAACCAAGCTTAAGAAATGAAGGGAATCAATTAAAGAAAAAGACCTCAAGTTGACGGAGAAAGCGCGGTATGCAATACCCATATTCCGAGTTTTCCATAAGTGACATCTTTTGATAGAGGGTTTTAGATGAAATTATTGGTTTCAAGGATAGTGGTTTCTGCACTGCTTTTCACGCAAATAACAACAGCCTTGATTGCTGCACCATCGTCAAATCTCGTTTCTACAGAGCCTGAGATGGTAGACCTAAATACCGATCAGAAACGAAACATAGAGTATTTGATCCTAAGAGATAGGTTTAAAACAGTGATTCCAAAGCTACTCGTTGGTTTGGGGATCTTTTCTGGTGCCGTGCCCTATGATTACTATCAAAAGGCGTATGGAGCAGATGTGGCATTGGATCAAGACCCTGAGGATGTAAATCCTGAAGAGGTCTATACCATGTCAAAGGCAGCTTATCATATGGTGGAAAGGGCTTTGGGAAACCAGTTTTTTCTTGGAACGATGTGTGCATCGTTCGGTGGAGAGGGTATCCGTGCGACCTTTGATGGTGCGGAGTATTTGTTGGGTAGGTTGATAGGGGCCAGAAATTTAGACTCTCAATCAGAGATCGATCGAAAGCTATTAACCTGAGTTCGACAGAATTATATCGCCAATTGCATATTCCTGTCTAAATATTGCTCAACTTCATGTGAAGTTTCT
>JABSRF010000337.1 GCA_013215275.1 Oligoflexales bacterium
AAAGTAAGTAAAGAGCTATATGAAGTCAAAAGCCTTTAAATAAAGGTATTTTATATTTCGCTACAGCGACTATTTAACTCGTAAGCCATAAATGTACAGCCAAAAGTAGCTTCGATGGCATTTTTTATCTGATCAATTTTGTCCTCTGTAATAAGGGCATTGGAAAATAGTACATCAATAAAGTTGCGGTTACTGATTTTGTCGTGTCCTAAAATTTCTTCGAGATATACTGAGTAGTTAGGGTTTACTTTGTGGTCTTCATCGATGACCAATATCCCCTCTTTAATATTGTTAAGAATATCTCGCATGCTATTTGTTTTTGCTATGACCTCTTCGGTCCTCTTCTTAACTTTCTCTTCTAAGTTATTATTAAGTTTCTTAATGGTTGTCACATTGCTAGCGATCGTCTCTATCAGGTTTAGAAATGACCTTGCTAAAAAGCCAATTTCGTCCACTCTATTCACCATATTTGCAAAGGTCGTACTACTATCTTTGTCAATTTGTGGGTCCTTGTGATCTATGTTAGCCATGGCATTTGAGATTCTATTGAGGGGATTGGTAACAAAGCGTTTGGTACAAAGAAGGAAGATGATCCATAGGAATATTGTTTTAACGATAGCATTGATTAATATCAGTGAGAAACCATGCTCGACTCGATTGAAGACATTTTTTTTGTCAACAAAAACAGCGCCATATGCAGCGGTTACCTCTTGCCCTTCTTCAGAAATAACAATTGGAAAACTTATTTTATAAAAGCTAGACGAGAATTGATCTAGGTCCAATGAAGTCTTGGGATCATTTACATAGTTTTCACGCCATTTGTTTTTTAGGTCGACATAGGTAACGTCGTCGGTCTTGTAAGGTGATTCTGATTTTACCAAAGGCTTGTCAATTAGAAATCCTGCACGTCCAATGGTTTCACTCTTGTCATTGTAAACAAAGACTGAGGCCACCTGAGTTAGCTTGGTCATACCATCTAAGGTCGCTTTCAATTGATCATTGTCGTAGTTCCAGACCGATACACCAATCCCCTGTGTAAAAGTAGAGATTAAGTGTTTGGTCTCAGTGATAACCGCTTCTTCAGCGTGAAAGTACTCGGCTACAACATGGTAAGCTGTAACTATGAGTGTGACAATCATATATAAGCCGAAAGAAACCCTGAGCAAACGGGTTCCTAATGATTTGTCAAAGGAAATATTGGACATATGATGACCCCTTTGAAAATTTGACCTAAATCATAGAAATGATATACGAAACAACTTTACTAAAGTCGTTTTAATCTGAGTCGGAGAATGGATTTCCTTGGTAGGTACACCCATTTGGTAGGAAGATGTTTATATTAGTTCCTCGATTTGCTTGGCTATCAATTTTAATCCTTCCTCCCGTTGCTTCGACGGCATTTTTCAGGGCAGATAGGCCAACTCCTCTTCCGGCAATCTCGTTGACTTTGTCGGCTGTAGATAAGCGGTCACTAAAGATGAGCCCGAATATTTCCTCTTGCTTCAGTTTGGGGATGTCTGCTTCTTTGATGAACCCATTTTTTAAGGCACTTTTCACCACTTTATCAGTGTTAATCCCAGCTCCATCATCTCGTATTGAAATCATCAGATCATGGCCATTCTTTGAAAATGCTAACTGAACCTTGCCTTTGGCTTGCTTTTTCTTCTCTAGGCGCTCCTGCTCAGGCTCAATCCCATGAGCACATGCATTTGCAACTCCATGGATCAAATTGTCAAAGACTCCTTGAAGTCGGTCTCGGTCTATAAGAATATTGTCTCCTCTGATTTTAAACTCAATTGACTTCTCAAGCTTCTTTATAATATTAGGTATTTTTTGATTGATTACTTCGGTAAAGATAGAAATTGGCGATAATTTATGCAGGTTTAGTAGAGCTAGGTACTCCGTTTTAGTTTCCTGAGATTTCATATTTTCAGCAATGTTGTAGAAACGCTTTAAGAGCTCTTCGTTTAAGGTATAACTGACTTCATATTTCTGATTATAATCGATACCCAAAATTGCTGAGTTTCTTTCTAAAAAGTCTGCCATCAGGCTCTCTAACTCAGGACAATAGTCATTTTGACAGACCTCGAAATCAAATTCGGATTCTTGGTTCAGTTTGGTTTCCATATCATGGATACGTGAACCGATATGTTCAAATCCAAAGGTAAGGCTATTGCCTTTAAGAGTATGAAGGATTCTTCTGGCTTCAACCTCGCTAGTGGTGCTTTTGAGTGTCTGTAACGATGATTTATAGTTTTTTAGAAATAGTTTGAAAGTCTGATTATGGTGCAGGATGTTTATGAGGATTTGGTTTAGTTTTTCTTTCTGCTGGAGCTTTTTTGTCTCAGCTACCTGCGCAGTGATATCTGTCGCAACCACTATGATTTTGTGAGGCTCCTTATCTGCGTCATAAACCGGCGTATAATGCAGATCGATTATCTTATCATGCTTGGTTTCAATTTTCTTTGGCACGAACGATAAGGAAACTTCGTTAGGGATAATATTGTCAAAAAGCTGCTCCAAAGAGAGGGTCAGGAAAGTTGCCGTCGACTCATTGAGGTCTAAAGCATCTTCAATGTGTTTGCCTGCAATTTTATTAAAAAACAAATCTTCACAGGCTTTCGAAGTAGTTTCAGCTATTTTTAAGTCTTTTTCAAATGTGAAAAAACCACTCAAGAGATTGTCGAGGATTTCTTTGTTTTGCTCATGAAGCTGGGCAAGTTTTGTAGCAATATCGCGTTCGGTTTCAGCTGTTTTCCTTGCTTCAATCTCTTCCTTTAGCTTGGTATAAGAAGCTCTGAGTGAGCGGGTACTTTCCAATAGTTCGTGGTTTTGAATTTCTACGAGGATCGAAGTTTTAGCCACTTTGTATGCAGCTTTTAACTTAGCTCCCAACATAGAAATAGACGTGTTGGGAAGCACGTAATCGCTTAAGCCAGACTCAAAGGCTACCGTAATTAGTCCTGATCGTAGTTGCTCGCTTGTTCCTATGATGGGTGACAAAGGGCGGGCAACACGGATCTTACGCACCATATCCACATCTTCAAAGAAAACCTCTTCTTGCAGCTCAACGAAGAACAAGGAGTATTCAGAAAGGTCTAAGTTTTCTGACCATTGTTGAAGGCGGACTTGTAGGAAAGGATGCTCTGTCCCTAGTCGCTGCAACAAGGGTTCGAACTCGTTACTCGTACCAAAGGCTCCTATCTTAACGACTTCAATGCTGTCTGCACTGTCGTCTGAATCGAGCCCATCAATTAAGTCGTCATCACTCAGGGTCTGATCTCCAATTTTAGAAATTTATCCACTTCCAATATGGTTGCTCAAGCTTGGCAATCTGTAAGACTGGAAGTGATTAAGGAACTTGGTTCACAATCAGATTATAGCCTCAAACCCTCTAGCTGAGGTAGGAGCTTATTGCCCACCTTGTACATGACTTTTTTTGCTCGTGAAGCGGCATGGTTATTTGCCGGAGGCAGCGAGGGAAAATTCGAAATCAATTAGCCTAAGCGTGAGAAAGAAGGAGCTTCTTTGCCTTGGCTAAAAGTTTCCATATAGTAACGGTCAAAAGTGGAGGCAACTGCACGGACCAGCAAACGCCCAAGGACTCGTGTGAGGAACAAACTATCTGCCTCATTCACAATCAGTCCTTCTTGCTCCATTTTTTGCAATTCCGCTTTACTTGCAGCAAAATACTGATCAAAATCATGACCCCACCTGGACTTGAACATATTCTTGTCCACATGCCCATTGGTGTAGAGGTCCTCGATGACTTCTTTGCGAATATGATCGTCTTCTTTAAGCTCACAGGCTTTAATAATAGGCAGTGTGCCTTTCGAAAGTCCTTCCATCCATGACTTGGTATCTTTACTGTTCTGCAAGTAACCATCTTCTAATTGGCTGATTGCTGATGGACCAACTCCAATGACGTTGAGCTTGTCTCCTGTAGTCATGCCCTGAAAATTTCTTCTTATGAAGTGGACCCCACTGTCCAGACCAAAAATAGCTTTGTATAAGTAAAACTAAAACTTGTTATTGAATGCTATA
>JABSRF010000338.1 GCA_013215275.1 Oligoflexales bacterium
CTCCTTATGTAAATTCAGCATGTTACATTTAGGAGTTTTACTTATCAAATGGTCCTAAAAACGGGGTCCACTATAATGAATAGTCAAACGAAAAAAGATTTCACAACTGTGATATAATTCTGATCGGAATATGCCTGGTAAGAATAAAGAATTATTTTAATTAGACGTATTGTTTTGAAATCTCAAATAATATCACTCAGGATTAATCACAAACAAATATTACCCACCTTTACTCGGTTTCTTCGTTGAGCACATCTTCAAAATGAAATCACTTAAACGTAATAATCTTGATGCCTCTTATAATCAAAAATCAAACGTTCTTACCAAAATATTCCTGTATATTCTGTCAATCTAAGTGGCCTCTTTTAAGGGTAATAAAATTTTTGTACTCAGATTTAATCTAAGCCAAATTATTCAGAAGATAAAAAAAATAAGCGAATTGAAATAACAGATTATCTATTCAAAAATTTGCAATATAAATTGCTATTAAATAGGATGGGTGAAATTACCGATAGGATAGATACTGTAGGGTCCACAGTCAAATTATTATGAATTAGTTTGACCATTGAGGCTAAACCAGTGAGTTGAGTAATAAAAAGTCTTTTTTTATAGTGAATTACAAAGACTAAGTCGTATTGAGTAGGAGCGTATATGCATTTTGGGGGTTCTAGTTTAGCATTAATTGTCTTATTATTTTCATCTCTTAGCTGTTCGGAGGCTGAATTCAGAAACAAAGATGGTGAGTCGGTAGCAGCGTCTGCTTCGGACTTTATTACCAGCGACAACCAGTCAACTGATGCAACAGCTGATTCGGATGTTGATGTTAAAACTCTCTTAGAGGAGCTTATTGATAACGAACGTCAAGCTAGGATACAAGAAGTTGAAAGGCTTGATCAGCGTATTGATGAGTTGGATGCAAAAATCGACCGCATATATGCTGAGCTAAAAGGTGATATTCAAGGCCTTGATGAGCGCTTACTGATCCTAAAAGCTGACTTAGATGAGTTCAAGAATGAAGTTGCTCAAACCTATGCTACCAAAGCAGCATTGGAAGCTTTGACCACAAGAGTAGAAGCCCTCGAAGCAATCATCCCTATCCTTCAGGGTGATATTGCTGCCAATACGACCCTTATCACAGAGAAAACTGAAGAACTACGAGTTGAAATGATTACTGGCTTAGCTGATCTTGAAATTGACTTGATTGGGCGTATTGCTGATGCAGAAAAGCGCGTAACCGATAAGCTATTAGCCCATATTGACACGTATCAACAGTTTGTAATTGAACAAGGTCAGGTGATTACCGAGCTTACTTTAAAGGTAAATCAGGCAATTGCGATAGGCGAAGCCAATTCTGACATTATTCAAAACCAGCTCTTACCAGCTGTTAATGATTATATGATCTTCAAGAATGAAATCCAAACTGAGCTATCAAATAAATATGCCGAACTAAAGGATAAAATTGATGGCAATAGTGAAGAGATTAAAGGTCTTGATACCAAGCTCAATGAAACCATTGCAGCACAGAATGAAATCGAAAAAAATATCCAGGACCAAATCGATGAATTGAGCGTGACTATTGAGCACGTTAAGAATATTGCATTGAATGCAGAAGCTCTTGCTCGAGCAAATCAGGTTAAGATCGATGCGATTGAGGGCGATTTAGCTGTATTTAAAACAGAGGTTTATGATAAGTTTGCTGCAACTGATGCCGAGATTGAGTTAATCAATGGACACATCACCGCTTTATATGAAACTGATCGTGTCCTACTCCAAAAAATTCACGATCAAGCAAAGGCGTTTGCAGCAGCTATTGGTGAGTTAGCGCAGAATCAATTTATTTCGCTAACTTTGAACCTGACTCAGATTCAGAATATTTCAATTAGCATCAATCAAGAGATTGACGTTAATATCCAAGGAATTTATGCAGATGTTGACATCGTTGCAGCTCATCCTTTTATTGATGAAATCATCAAGCAAATGGCTACCCTAATTGATGATCAGTGGGAAGTCAAAAACGACTTTATCCTTTTGTTAGATCCAGATCCGAATGCACCTCAGCAGGATTATGGGTTCACAAATGACATTGGGACTGCTTGCAATATGACTGCTGGAGCTGATTTTCCAAATGGTATGGAGATGGACTGGTTTGAGCTCCTAGCTCAGGTTTATATCCAAGAGTTTAGCTTAGGCTTGAGAAATGGTAATGCAGATGTCTTTTTCGGCTATGACCTCCCGGTCAAGCCCGAAGAAAGGTTAGCAAATATGCTTGTGGCTAGTATTGTTGGCTTCAATAACCAAAACGTCAGTGAGACCTGTATCGCTGCTGTGACCACATGGGCGAAAAAGGTTATTTATGAAGATGCTGCATTTAAAGCTAAATTGGCGGAAGTCCCGAATAATGAAGACTTGCATCGTTCCATAGATATGATGGATACGACCTTAACTAAATTGGTCGCCGCAGCGAATCAGTTGAGTGCTCTTATGAACATCAACGATGAAACTGACTTAGACCTTCTTGCTGAGTTGATTATTCAGTTCGATCATTCAGCTCACTATTTTAATCTCGTTCAGGTTGCTTTGCTTAACTTTAACACCTTTATCAATAATCAAATTATTATTGCTGGTGTGAATCCAGAGTTGGAAGCGTATTTGAGACAAACTGCGGAAGAGCTTAGAGCTTCCATTGCTGAACTTGAAGCAGCAAATGCTGATATCCTCGCTGAGATCACAGCAATTAACGAACGTCAGAAGAAGATACTAATTATCCTTAAAACTATGGCTCAACGCTCTGGTTGGGATGATTTGGTAGATGCCGTTCAGGAAATTGGAGACGAATTGGATTTTGATGTTCCGATTATTGAAGACTTTAGTCCACAGATTACTGAAGTTTATCACTACTTCGGACAAGGTGGGGTCTCACATGATATGAGCCGTCCTTGCCGTTGGACTCAGCCACTAGATGGTGGTGACCTGAGCGAATACCGTCATCACTTCTGGGGCAGTAAGTGTCATGTAAACTTCAGAAGAGGCAGTCTCAACGATAAACTAGGAAAAGCAGATCACTTAGTCCTGCTTGCAGCGGGTAGTGCCCATGCAATCAAGGTTGAAGATCGATGGTCATTTAGCCAGCTTTGGGACCTGCGTACTGATGTGGAGCCAATCCCTGGATCGATCAATGGTGGAACCGTTTGGGGTTCTCACGCAAATGGTTGGTTCGAGTTACCTGTCGGACGTGGGCCGATTGCTTACCGTATCCAGAATGTTGGTAATGGTCTAGTAAGTGTATTCTTAACTCCAGCTAAGGCTGCTGGAAACGCAATCACCGAATGGGGTGCTCCTTACGAGTATCAAGTCAGGTTATATAGTCCAATTGTTCTTGATATGGTTAATATTGGTAAGCCGAAGACGATTCACCAGACGGCATCGAAGACTCGTTTTGACCTTGATGCTGATGGCCACCTAGATAGGGTTGGCTGGGTAGATGGAAAGCAAGCAGGCTTCTTGGCAATTGACCTGAACCAAAATGGTACGGTAGATGATGGAAGCGAGCTATTCGGTGAAGCGAGCCTTATGCCTAACGGCACAAGAGCTAAGAATGGTTATGCAGCTCTTGCACAATACGATACTAACAAAGATAAGCATATTGATGCAAAAGACAAAGTTTTCAGTAAGTTATTTGTTTGGTTTGACCATAATCAAGATGGTGTTTCACAAAAAGATGAAATGAAATCGCTTGCAGAAGTTAAGGTTAGCAAGATCAGCTTAAAGTTCGAAGAATTGCAGGCAGACAGCCAGTTTAACAATGGTAACTTGATTAAATACAAAGCAACTTTCTGGGGACCAGAAAAGTGCGGTAGTGAAGGCTGTAGCTCTTACGATATCTTTTTCGGACACTCTACCAAAGTGGTTGCTGAGAAGAAATCGACTAAGTAATCGCTTGCACCGCATTCATCCGGCATGGCGGATTGCTAGATTAAGTGCAGAAGAAAAATTTTCATCGCTTCGCAGGGCGACTTTAGATAACCTGTGATAC
>JABSRF010000339.1 GCA_013215275.1 Oligoflexales bacterium
GGGATAATTGCTAAACCTATGAGTATCGTGGAGTTAATGACCGTTAGAGTGCGTCAATAGATCGAGACCAGTGCCCTACCTGACAATTCTCGCAATTGCCAGTTTCCACATCCATGAAGTCCACAATAGATTTTAAAATCTTTTGTATTGTAAATGATCGGATTAGCACCATGGTCTCCCAGGACAATCCAATGTTTTTTCCAATTTGGAATTGGTTCACCTGAATTGCTATTCAAAGCAAAGCCTGCTTGTTTTGCAAATAAGTTATCCATTGAATAGAGCACAAAATCATTTCCAGGAAAAAAAAGTACCAAATCTTCGCTCAGGGGAAATGCTTGGAAATGTTCCTTTATATCACCCGACAAATGTAGTCGGTTTTCAACTTTACCATAAGAATTTGAATCGAATTCATTCAAACTAACAGGTATGTTTGCCATTTGAAGAGACTCACTCAAATTAGTCGCGCTTTTTCGCATTTTAACTACTCCTCGTCTCGCTAATCTTCGAAGAATCTAACCATTGCCTTACGATCGATCAATCGACCATTTGTAAAGTTTCCATAAAACCCCTCTGTGCCCTAGTGCTGCATGCAAATGTTCGAGAAAGAAGCAGCACAGTAAATCAGCGTTTACAGTGCTTCACAGATTGAAGGCACCCTAATAGCCAGCCAAAATAGAATCGCAACAGCACAGAACTACCATAGCCACGATTTACAAACACCCACCACAGTTGCTGCCCCGGTTCTTTCACTTTGAATGGCCCTGTAATTCGGATATAGTCCCATAACTTGATTGATGGCGTGGTTTTTTAGCCCTCAAGGCAACAATTATTTACGCGTTCTTAGAGGTTTTTTATGTTAATTAGGAAAAGCGTGAAGAAACTTTTGTTTGTTTCTAGCTTTAGTACCTTGTTTTTTTGGTCTGCATATTTTGTGAGCGGAGGGGTTTTGGCGAAAGAGTATAATGAAAATAATCAGTTACATAAGGCAGCTGCCCTTAGCCTAGATAGTTTAAGCCCTATACACAGTAAAACAACAAGGCGTAGCTTAACCTTGCCAAACAATCTCGACGTTTTGCTTGTCTCTAATCCAAACCGCGCAAAAGCCTCAGCGGCTTTAGATGTCAAGGTTGGGTCCTTAGCTGAACCAAAGAAATTTCCAGGCCTCGCCCACTTTTTGGAGCACCTGCTATTTCTAGGCACCAGAAAATACCCTGAGGTGGATGGTTATAAAAAGCACATTGAGAAGTTCCAAGGTAGCCACAACGCCTTTACCAGCCGTGAAAACACCAACTATCACTTCAGCATCAATCACGAGGGCTACGAGGAAGCCTTAGACCGCTTCGCCCAATTTTTTATTGAACCTTCTTTCCACCCCGAGTTTGTGGACAAGGAAAGAAAGGCAGTAAATGACGAAGCTGTGATGCTAAAGAACAGGGATGTCTGGAAGCGCATGATCTTATTCTCGCGCCTCATGGACCCAGAGCATGCCTTTTCCCGCTATCATCCTGGGGACTTAAAAACCTTGAGCGATATTTCCAGGGAAGAGGTTCAGGAGTTTTATCGGAGTTTTTACTCTGCCAGCGATATGTCTCTGGTTTTAGACTCCCGGGAAAGCCTCGACCAAATGGAGGCATGGGTCCGAAAAATATTTGCCGCCATTCCTGATCGCGGCAAAAAGCGACCTAGTTATCCAAGCCAACTATTCAAGGCTGAAAAACTGCCCTTATTAGTTGAAGTGAGCCCCATCAAATCTGAAAGAAAGCTAACCCTGCATTTTAGTTTGGGGTCACTCGATGAGCTGTGGGAGTCAAAGCCTGACAGGATGCTTAGCCACCTCATTGGGCACGAAGGCACAGGATCGCTTTTGTCTCTCCTAAAGAAAGAAAAGTTGGCCCTAAGCCTTTCTGCAGGTTTTGAGCAGCATAGTTTTGCCTCAGTTTGTGAGGTCAATATCGAGCTCACTGAAAAAGGCAACAAGGAATACCTCAAGGTTGTTGAGCACTTTTTCTCTTATATAAAGCTCCTCCAGCAAGAGGGGCTGCCAAGGTATCTTTTTGATGAAGTGGCAAATATGGCACAGCTAGATTACCTCCATAGTAACGAAAATGGAGCAGATGCCGGCCAGCACGCCATTTTTCTCTCCCAGTACTTGTACAAATTTCCTGCTCAGACCACTGACCAACGCATGAGGCTTTTTTATCGTTATGATCCCGTGGGATTCAAAAATGTACTCAGCCATTTGGTGCCAGAAAACCTGATCCTAATGCACTCTTACCCGAAGGTTAAAACCAGCCTGATCGAGCAAGACTTCAATACAGGATACTCCCAACTTGAGGTATCACCACAGCTTTTGAAAAGCTGGCAAGAGGTCAAGGTTCATGAAAGCTTAAGCTTACCAGAGCCAAACCCTTATATTCCTGATGTTAAGCACGAAGCGAAAGTCCAGGTTTCAGAGCCGGAAAAACTGCTTGAGAATGAGTGGGGAAGCTTTTGGGTCAGAAAGGATCATATTACCCATGAGCCAAAAATTAAACTCAGGTTGCTTCTATTAATCCCTGAGGTTAATAAAAATCCGACGAGCAAAGTTCTGACCCAGCTTTATCTGATGGGGCTTAAAGACTCCATCAATGAGTGGAAGTACCAGCTAGATTTGGCAGGGATCAGCTTTCATGTCATTTCTAACCATCGTGGCATCGAGCTCATGATAGAAGGCTTTGCAGACAAAGCGAATATCGTCATAGAGTCTCTTGTTGGAAAACTCACAAATAGCACTTTAAACCTTGATAAGCTTGATATTTTTAAAGCTAAGCTAATTGAGAGCTATGAGAATCTTTTAAAGGAAAACCCCTACCAGTTGGCATTTTATGAGGTGAGGCATCTACTCACCCCTGGTTCAATTTCTTTTCGGGAGGTCTATGACGCTGAAAAAGGTGTGGACCTTATCAGTCCCGTGACAAAAGAACAGGTGCTTAGTCATCGCAAGACCATATATGGCCAGGTGGCAGTAGAAGGCAGTGCCTATGGTGATATTGACAAAACGCATCTGCGAGGGAGTCTTGAGCGTTCTATTAAGTCTTTAGGCACTAAACCTTTGCCAGCAGAAGAGAGGCCCGGCAGCCTGAGCGTAGAGCTTAGTGGCCCTAAGCAAAAGTCCCTTGAAACCAAGCTTGATAATCATTGCTGGCTTCAGGTGATGCAGTTTGGAGGGCGTGACCCGCGTTTGGATGCTGGGATTAGCATCGGGCTCGCATATTTAGAGCCTCACTTTTTCAATAGTTTGCGAACGGTTCAAAAAATGGGGTACGTGGTTTCTACCTCCAAATACAACACTAGGAATCGTTTGGGCTTATACTTCTTGATTCAGTCATCAACTCATAATCCAGTTGAGATTGAACAAGCGGTCTTAGCATGGAAAAAATCTGGTCTTGAGGCCCTATCTAAGCTGAAAAAAGAAGAATTCGAGGAATATAAGGCAGCTGTGATTGCTGATCTTTTGCAAGAGAAGAAGGAATTAGCCTCCTTATTTCACGAATTAGATTCAGGTGCTTATGATTTGGATGGCAACTTTCGGTATCGCCAGCAGGTAGCGGAAGAGGCAAAGAAGCTAAGCCTCGAAGATACCTGCAAGCTCTATCAGGCTAACCTTCTGAGTGAGAAAACATCTGCACTTGATGTCTCGGTCTTGTCTAAACCAAATTAAACGCTTGGGAATCTCGCTTCACCTTTCATATGCTCGCAAACTGCGAGGTCCATGCCATCACCACAGAAATTTGGAAGCAAGTTTCGTGGTCAGTTGACGCTATAGTTTGGCACCAAGCTGAGGGCTAGGCTAGGAAAACTTTTTTAAGGATATTTGATGGACGTTAGTTTTATTTTAGTTAAGCCACAAAGGCCCGCGAATATCGGAGCCTGTGCGAGGGCTATCAAGGTCATGGGTTTTCATGAGCTTCGCCTTGTAAGGTAACTCCAAATAAATATTCTACCCACTATTCATGTGTGATCAGAACGCTATATTTTGGTAGAAACGGAT
>JABSRF010000034.1 GCA_013215275.1 Oligoflexales bacterium
CATCCGTTTCTACCAAAATATAGCGTTCTGATCACACATGAATAGTGGGTAGAATATTTATTTGGAGTTACCTTACAGATGGAAAAAGATGGGGATGATGATATGGAAGCTGCAGGTTAGGCTTCCAAATAAACCTACCCACGAGTGATGCATTCATTTTGTCATTGTCTTGAAGGAAATGTGCTTGAAGTGCAAGATCGCCTGACCCTGCTACGCAGGGGCGATGACTAGGAACCCACTGCGAAGAAGCGATGAC
This sequence comes from Oligoflexales bacterium, assembly GCA_013215275.1. Classification (GTDB taxonomy): domain Bacteria; phylum Bdellovibrionota_B; class Oligoflexia; order Oligoflexales; family Bog-1112; genus JABSRF01. Next base: position 257 of record JABSRF010000034.1, read on the forward strand.
TAGGGGGCTAGAGGTAGTACTGCATTTGTTCGTCGCCAAGGCTTGCATGCTTATCGAGAAACTGTGTTAGCTTCTTTTGAGCATCCCCTTTAAACTTATTGAAGCGAATCCCAACACCTGCTTGCCGATCTGGGTTATTTTTGTCCTCTTTGAGGACTCTAACCACCTCTCCATCGATTTTCACTGGTTTTTTTGAATTGGGTAGGCTTAGCTCCAAAGTGCATAAAGCTCCTTGATCAAAGTGCTGATCAGTGCTGACAAGCATACCCGAGCTAGAAATATCTCCAATCGGAAAGCTGTATTCTTGCTCGGAGCAGACCAGTTTAACGGGGCCCAAGTCGGCTGAGCTAACCCGGTCATTGCCACGTGTCGCCTTTGTCAGTAATTCCTTTATCTTTTCGATAAAGTAACTACGAGGAATAGGCTGCTCCACAAAAAGGTTTGCACCCGCCTCAATAGCTGGACCTTTGTGGGCAGATGAGGCTTGGACACTGGTCACCACGATGGGTATTTCTTTCCATTCATCCCGGTTTTTTAGTGCATGGCAGATCATGCGCGCTCCATTTCCCAGAAAGTCCAGGTTGATCACAACGATTTCAACCGCTTTGCTTTCAAGGACGCTCATTGCATCTTGCTGATCACTTGCTGAGAGCACTTGTACTCCCATCTCGCGATAACCTGCCCTATCTAAACTTGTCGTTAAAGACTTATCATCTACCAAAAGCATTTTGATCGGGGTTTGATTATTCACCGCTTCACGACTCCTATGTTCTAAGATATGCTGGTACCACGCTCACTCAGCGAACAAGGTTTGCTGAAACAACCCAGCCCCTATTGCGAAAGGATATTCGGCACTTTTTTGCAAATCTTAAAATATTGATAAACTTTTAATAGTCTCAAAAATTATTCCCTTAATATTAGGACGCTGCAACAGTAATAAATAGAGCATGCTGGGATAGGCTTCCTCAGGAAATCAAAGATCAATCACGGAAACCATGAAAGAAATAAAGAGCAAAAAAGTACGGGTCGACCAACTCTTAGTCGAAAAAAACCTAGCTGAGCACCTAAAGGAAGCCTCTGCACTCATTATGGCAGGCAAAGTCGTCGTAAATGATCAGCGCATTGATAAAACGGGCCAATTGGTGGATGCTCAGTGCCAAATTCGCATCAAAGGTAAAAAGTCTTATGTAAGCCGAGGCGGCGACAAACTAGCATCTGCGATTCGCCATTTTAAATTGGAAAAGTCCTTTGAAGGAAAAACCGTCCTTGATATAGGTGCATCAACGGGGGGTTTTACAGATTGTGCTCTTAAACATGGAGCAAAACAAGTCACTGCTTTGGACGTTGGTGCAAACCAATTGGATTGGAGCCTACGGGTCAACCCCCAGGTAAACTCCCTAGAAAGCACTGATATCAGATCCTTTGACGCCAGCACCTACCCTGCCTTCGATTGGATCCTTGCAGACATTAGCTTTAATGGCTTTGCACGCCTCGCTCCTCATATCGTGGGAGCCGGTTCTCCACAGACCCTATTTCTATTGCTCGTAAAACCCCAGTTCGAGTTACCCAGCTCTCAGGTTCCTAAGGGCGGGGTAATTACCCAGAAAGAGCTCAGGGAAGAAGCTCTCAGTCAAGCTATATCCGCCTTTGAGCAACTTGGCCTCAAACTCATTGGTAGCGTAGACTCAGGGATTAAAGGAAGAAGTGGAAATCAAGAGATTTTCATCTTACTACAGGAAAAACCCCAAGATCACCCCTAGCATTTTGAAGCTTAAGCTCTTGCACCACTTGCCCCTTATCTTCATGAAGCACTGTCAGCGCTGTATTTCTAACGACTTTGGAGCTGTCACTGCTTGCAACAGGGACCAAGAGTTTCGTGACCAAGCTTGAGTCTTCTAGTTTTCCTATGGCCCTGCAAAATGCGGCCCTCCTATCGGGAGAAAAAGTATTCTGTAGAAACCCAGCAAAGGTCTCTTGATCTTTTTTTATGAAGCTTTCTGGCACAAAACTAAGTAGCAATTCAATGGAGGCTGGCGCTAGGGGCAGGGCTAATAGCTGCATGATTATGTGTATGTCCTCTAATAAGCTTTTGTTTTTACACAGTACTGCTGTTTGCCAGCTCGGGTACAGGCTTAGTAAGTACTCAGGGATGAGGGTGTTTTCTCCACATATATTGGCAAAGTGAATGGCTGTCAGCCTGAAAGCTGCATCAGTCAGTAGGAGTTTGTCCTCAACGGGGGAGGCTTCTTTGATTGCAGGAGCGTAGTGTGAAAACTCTACGAGCCCTCTTGCTTTTAGGTCAAACAGCAGCTGTTCAGCATGCTTTTCAGTAATTTTATGCGATAAATCGTCTTCACCAAAGTTTTTCTCTATAAACGCCACACCTCCTTGGATATCGGTGATCGTCCCTTGACCGATTCCAAGCAGAAGGTTTTCTAAAACTTGAACTCCTTGATGCCAAAAAATTTCACCAAATGGGGATGGTGACTTAGCAACGAGATAACGAATTCTAGCTGCATCTAGATACCAAGATTTTTTAACTTTTTCTTGAGATATTTTTTCTATCACCTGATGAAAAAGAATATCATCATCACTCATCGCAAGACTCATTCCATCTGCATCTGCTTTTACCAAGGCGAAAGACTTTATAGCCTCTGATATCTTTTTGAAGATTGAACTTCCTAAGCCTATCTCTTCGAGCATCCCCCCTTCTGAGGTGCTGGACATGGTCATTACGAAAATATAAGTAATGAAGTTTTCGTTGCCAGAACTCAGTGAAGCAAAATTCGGAGGAGGCTGAATCTTATTAAGGTAATTGCTAAGATTTTGAATTAGGTTTAGACAATATCCCCGTTCAATACGGTAACGTTCCATTATATGTTGATGTAAATTTTCCAGGAAAAATGGATGATTTATCCACAAGTGGTGCTTGACACAAGGATAAAGTAAATCAACAAGTAGACAGTTTTTGACATATTCAGGTAGCTTTAAGCCATTTAATATTTGCGAGATCAAGCTTAGAGTCTTATGTTCCAGCTCACACCTGAAAGCATGGTTCAGATTTTTTTGTAAATAATTAATTTTATAAGCAAAATGATCTAAACCCATAAAGCCCTCGCATAAAAAAGCAAGCTGATGAACAGCCACCCCTTCTATTATAACTCCACTTTAAGATGCAAAATCCTTCGTTGGCACTTTGGTTGACAGCCTTATTGCTGGTAGCTAGAATGAAAGAAGAACTGTCTATATAAAATCAAAAACATACCATAGTAAAAATTTATGCTTTCAAGACCCTATTCCATGCTAATCATTGACGACGAGGAGGACATGTGTGACTTTCTCGAAACAGTTATCACAGATCACCTCGAAAATGACATTAAGGTGGTATCCTCAACGTCCACAAGGGATGCCTTGCATCAACTAGAAAACGAACATTTTCAGATTGTCCTGACTGACTTAAACATGCCAGGCCATAGTGGTTACGATATTGTCAAAAAGGCCCTAGAAAAAGATAAATCCATGCAGGTAATTTTCCTAACTGGAGACGTCCAAATGTCAGTCGCCTTAACCTGTTTTCGGGATGGCGCTGCAGCGATGCTCACAAAGCCTATCGACCCGACCAATATCCTTAAGGTGGTCTGTATGTGTATGGAAAGGCTTGACTATTGGGCCGAAGTATTCAAAAGATTTTCCCGAGACTAATGATTTTCCTATAAAACCCTGCTTGAACTAGCCCCAACTTGATCGGAGGGATTTTCACGTTCGATCAAGATCATCAAAATGAGCATCATCGATCATTCGAATTTTGGGGAAGACAAGAAGGATCAAAAATCAGACTAATGGAATGACGAATTTTCCCAAACTTTGTATAGAAATGGTACGACCTCGATTGCAATCAACACAATAATGGTAAACTCCATCAGTTGATTGCGTTTCTCATTCACATCACCCTGAAATAGCTTACAGAATTCTGCTAAATTCTTTAATTTACTATCCACATTGTGACGCCAGTCTGGAATGTGGAGCTTATCGGTTGCTGCCCGGTAAATAATTGCATAATAAAAATCGCCCACGACCTTAAAAGCGTTTGTAATTTTGTCGACAATTTCACTAATATCAATATACTCTAAAGTCGCTTCTCTCGAGAGCTCTACGAAGGGGTTAACTAAAATTCCATGCTTCTGCTTCTCGATCCGTTGATAGAGGGTGTTTAATTGCTTGTCGAGAAGATTATCATAATAGCGAAGCTCCAATAGCTGACAAAGGGCAAACTCGATCACATATGCAATATCATCTGCGTCATCTTGATCGTAGATTAGAGCTCCATTCCAATGAATCAGAACCAGGTCATCATTTCCGTATTGGAACACATTACTTGCAAGAGATAGGTTAAACTGCTCAGAAAAAGTCATTGGCTTTTCACCAAGGATCAATGAGGTGGTCGTGCTATTTAAAAAGACCTCTCGCAGATCAGTGTCTTCTGCACCGCTAAATCTTTCGATTTTAAAGATGATGTAGTCTTCATACTCATGCCATAAGCCTGGATTTATAATGGCCGAGTTAATATGCTCCATCAAATACTCTACTTTTTTAACGGCGATATTATGGAACGTCTCATTATTTTCAAAGTAATAACTTAGTTCGCACAAAGCTTCGAGGGTGAAAGAACGACCGAGCTCAATACTCAGTTGCATGGAAATGCTACCAAAGCTCCAGACTTTTAAGTGACAATTAACCACATAATTAGTACCTAGGATGTTTTCACTCCAAGGGGTAAGAGATAGCTGGAGAGGGTGCTCGGAAACCAGGAAAGACCGGGAAGACTTCTTTAAGTGATAGGTTCGCACTGGCCCTTTTTGTTCGAGTATTTTCCCTGCAGCTTTAAGGTCAATCTCATTTCCACAATCAAAAATGCGGTACGCATAGATACTGCCCGCTTCAATAACAATTTTAGCCGAATTCACAAATATCGATTCCTATCCTAAACGTCTGATCACAGGTTCAAGTTTTTCACTGAGCCTGCTCTTGTCTTTTTAGACTTACCGGTATGAACCAATTTCTTGGCCAAGTCGAGAAACTCCTGAGAAAGCTTATGATTTGGCTTCATAAAAACTAAAGGTTTATTCTTGCCATGGCTTTCCTTCATCAAAATAGAAGATGACAGGTATGGGGTCAATATTGGAAAGTCCTTTGCTAAAAGAGAGTCAATGGCCTCCCGCGGCAGTTTAGCCTGAGCCTGAAAGTGATTGATAATAATCCCTTCCACCTTCAGGTTGGGCTGATGGTCTGCTGCGACCTCCTCTACCGTATCCATGACCTGTAAAATGGCATGAGCACTGAAAGCATCGCAATCAAAGGGAATGAGAACCCGATCAGCGGAAATTAGCGAGCTCATACTGTAAAAATTTAGAGCTGGAGGTGTGTCGATTAACACCTCATCATAAGCGCGCGCATCAATAAGCTCAGTCAGCGCTTGCTTTAGTTTGAAGATTTTGTATTTGCTTTCCAATTTAGTTTGAAGGTCAGCGAGATTTGATGAAGAAGGTATAAGCCACAAATTCTCGTATTTCGTTTTTTGTACAGCTTCTCTAAGCGAGTTCCCAAAAATGTTTAGTTTTACGGTAGACTCAAAAAAATCTGCGACTGTCCGCTTGCAGTCAATATAAGCATCACCCAATAGATATTGACTACTATTGCACTGGGAATCTAAGTCAATCACCAATACCTTTTTACCAATATATGCAAGTGATGCTGCTAAATTACAGGTGATTGAAGTTTTTCCAACCCCCCCTTTTTGATTAAAAACCACTCGAATCATAGCTGCCTCCAACTAGGACTAATCCTGCCGCTAACTTTGACTATCCATTAAATTATAAGAGTAATCAAATCACTAGCAACATCAAATATGATTGTTTTGGTTTTTAAGGGTCACTTAGAATAAGGAAAGTCTTTAGGCAGGCAAGCTTGAAGAAGCGCCGTCATCTCCATCAAGGCTTAATTTACCTTCCCCTGCAGTGTAAAACACCTTGGTTATATCTATGATCCCGGTGACATTATCACCATTTTTTGAAATCCTGGAGATTAAATCTGAGCCTGTGGTTTTTCCCGGAAGAGACTGGTCCTCGATTTCGGATGGGTAAAGCGAAATGACGTAGGTAATCGCATCGACGATTACTCCAATATGCATATCTAAGTGCCTGACAATAATGATGCGGGTTGCAGGGCTAACCTCACCCTTAGGGAGGCTCATCATCTTTCTTAAATTAATTGCAGGTAAAATAGTTCCCCTTAAGTTGATAACCCCTTCAATAAACTTTCCAGATTGAGGGACAAAAGTAATTGGTAAGAGCATTACAATTTCGCTAACAATAGCGATGGGTAGGTAAAATTCCTCATCTTCTATTTTGAGGCCTATAAATTGCTCCTTTTCCGAGTACTCCTCTTCAAGCTCTCCATCTAAGCTTCCTCTGATGGCAAATATTCCAGCATCATCTTCGCATAAAAACTGATCTGCCTGTTTAATTTTCATGTGGCCCCCTTATGCTGCTTGCTGCCTAACCTTACTACGAAAGTGCTCTTCAAGTTCGCCAATATCCAAAACGAGGACAACCTCTCCATTACCCAGAATGGCTCCCCCTGCGACACAGGGAATGCCTATCATAAGATCTCCCATTGATTTGATCACCATTTCCTGCTGATTAAGAAGCGTATCAACCACAAGACCAAACCGTCTTTCAGCAGTCCCAACCACGACCACAAACAAGCGGTCTTCCAAATGATTTGCGTTTCGCTTCTTAACAACAGAAGCATCATGCTCTTTCGGGAGTCCGTACCAGAAGCGTTTTTCTTTCTGATTCAGGTCGAGTGCATCTTGGAGGTATAGCAATGGTAAAACCCGATTTCTTCTTTTAATAACTTCTGCTTCCCCAACATTCTGAATCTCCTTAGGGGTAATTCTAATAGATTCAACAACTGCACTAAGTGGAATGGCAAAGATTTCGTCTTGTGCTTTAACGAGTAAGCTCTGAACGATTGCTAAGGTTAGGGGTAACTGAATCGAGATCGTGGTACCGACATGAGGTGTTGAGGTAATATCGACCACCCCTTTTAATTTAGAAATTTGCTTTTTCACCACATCCATACCGACCCCTCTTCCAGAGATGTTGGTCACCTGTGCAGCAGTGGAAAAACCTGGCTCAAAGATAAGGTTAAAGATATCGCGATCAGATAGGTTTTCATCCTCACCTATGAGGCCTTTCTCAACTGCTTTTTGTCTAATCGTATCTCGATCCATCCCTTTGCCATCATCCTCAATGGTGATCATGATTTGATTGCCCTCTTGCCTCGCTGACAACAAGATGCGGCCTTTCGGGTTTTTTCCTCTAGCTTGCCTTGCCTCTGGGTCTTCAATTCCATGGTCTACAGAATTCCTAATTAAGTGAATCAGTGGATCACCAATTTGCTCTACGATCGTTTTATCTAATTCGGTATGCTCTCCATCGGTGATGAGGTCTATGTCCTTTTTCAAGCTTTTGGATAGGTCACGCACCACTCTAGAGAACTTATTAAAGGCATTTCCGATGGGAACCATCCTCACCTTCATGATGATATCTTGAACCTCATTCATATGCCTGCCAAAAAGCTGAACGGTCTCAGTCATATTTCCTGCAAGCTGAGGGTTCGGGCCTTTGGTTCTAAGTTGTTCTTCTATGCTGCTGAAGCGCGTTCGATCAATGACAAGCTCTCCAACTAGATTAACCAGTGCATCAAGCCTTCTCAGATCTACTCTAATGGTTGATTGAGTTTGCTGCTTTGATTTGGTTTTGGTACTCACCTCTTCCATAACTTTGACATCGTCTTGTGTTGTTTCATCCTGTAGCTCAAGCTTTCCAGCGCATAGCTTATTTAGAACGTTGACGATTGGTGCAGTTTTTGCTCCGGTCACCTTACCTTCTTTGACACCACCAAGGAGTGTTTTGATGATATCCATCGACTTTAAGATGACATCAATTGCATTGCTGCTTACCTTTTGCTTGCCCTTAGCGATCTGATCAAAATAGTTTTCCATTCGATGCATGATACGTTCCATGGCTCTAAACGCAAACATGCCTGCAGCCCCTTTGAGGGTATGGGCTGCACGAAATATCTCATTAATAATCTCTTTTTCATGGGGGTTTTGCTCTAACGCCAAAATTTGCTCGTCAAGGCGCTCAATGAGCTCATCAGCATTGCTAATGAAATCACGAATCATATCTGGATCCGAGCTAAATTCGCTTTTTCCAAATTCCTCGACCTCTTCTACTTTTTCATCAGCAAACTCATCATCTGTAGAAGATTCTTGCTGAGGAGACGATACGTCCCCTTGTGTTGCAGGTTCTGCGGAAGCTGAAGATGAATCCATGAGAGCGAGCAAACGCTGGGCTTCATCGTCAGACATATCCTCTTCACCTTGACCTGAACTGGAAGAGCTATGACCAGCTTCCATCTCCTCCATCAACCTCAGCGCCTCGGCATCTGACATATCTTCCTGTGCCTGCTGAGGTTCTGGGTCATGCTTAGAAGCTGAGGGCTCTTTGCTTCCTTCCATCTCCTCCATCAATCTCAGCGCTTCCGCATCTGAAATATCTTTATGCTCTCCGTTGAGATCAGGATCAGGATTATTGCTTATGGCTTCTGGAGAGCCTTCTCCACCATCAGAAATATCGGAATAATCACCAGCTACCGTGTCAGGTATCGCCACAGTTTGAGGTAATCCGAATTGATCTTTATTGAATCGAGCCCACTTAGACATCAATAACAATAGTTCTATGGATTCCTTGATTAAAAAGGAGCATTCGTCATCACACTTACGTTCGCTTGCGTCAAGGACTTCAAGATTCTGGAGCTTGTTTTCTAGTCTTGGAAGGATATTTTTTAGCAGGGCTTCATAAGCTTTTAAAGTAAGTGCATCCATTAGCGGTTCCCTCTCCTTCCGTTTGGAAGTTGTTCAACCTCTTTATCAGCGAAGAGGCTTTGTGAAGTAGGCTCATATTCATGAAGCATTGGGAAAGCCTTTTTGATGTTCAACAAACAAAAAATAACTTGAATCTAAGGTGTCAAAGGTCAAAGCTGTCGAACAGCTTTCACACGCGAAAAAGGGAGCTTTTTTATTTGCAATCTTCACTTGATGCTCCGATAGCTCAATCAGCTTATTCACCTCTCCACATTTGACACAAAAATATGGGGCATAAAAGGATTCTATCGTTCCACTACCCAAAGACTCGGGGATCATATTAATCTGGTCTATCATTGCAATCGAGCAAGCGATAAAGTGAATTCTCGTATTGATGGATAGCTTTTTAATCCAAAAGACCCACTCCCTAATGCCACAAGAATTGAAGGCATTAACCTGGGCTAGATCAAGGAAGGTGTCTGCCTGAGCAAGATCTGGCATCAATCGATGACTGAAGCCTTCATCCACCTCACCAGAGAAGGTGTAATGAGCGGCATTATCCTTGACATCAATGCGCACGGATAGGCTTCCCAGCATTAATTCTTCCAATAATTCTCTTCCTCTATGCTAAAAGACAGAGCGGCTAAATCTGGTGATCCTAGCTAGACATCGGAAGAAATTTAAAATTCTTGAGGTTTTGACCCACTTTGAGGAAGCCTTCTCAATAATCACGGGAAGGCTTAACGAACTTCATCTAGCTCTCAAGGTTTATGGAGTAGCTGTAAAAGGGTGAGGAGTGCCAGTCTTCCCGCTCGGTTGAGGCTTGGTAGGTGGACATGCTCATGGGTATCTGTAGGCTTATGCCACCTGTGCAAGTTCTCAAAATCAATGATATTAAGGCTAGGAATGCCCGCTTGTAAAAAAGGAATGTGGTCATCCAGGATAGACTGGGTACGAGCTGCGAGTATTGGTAAATCACCAAGTAGCTTGGCATTTGACTTAAGACGACGCCTTAGCTTTAAGCTTGAGTTTAGGTCATCGGTAATTGCTATGTCCTTCGAACCTAGCATATCAAGTAAAACCATATACCTAACCGGTAGCCAGTCATATTTTTGTGAAGGCTTAACGCATTTGTTTTGTCCACATGTCTGCATCTGGCTTACAAAATGCCTTGATCCATAGGTGTTGTCATGGATTTTCTGAGCATAACGCCTTTGCCCATCATTCCATTCTGGGAGGATAGCCTCCTCACCATCAAACCACACCAAAAGGAGGTCGCACTCAAAGGCAGGCTTCAGATTTTTGATTTGTCTTAAATATCTGCCAATCTCGAGAAGTAGAACACTCGTCGATCCACTGTCATTGGCTCCAACTGACCAAAGCCCTTCAAGGTGCTTACTGTCATAGTGTGAGCCAGCAATCACGAAGCAGCGTGGATTTTTGGATAAGGGTATCTGGGCTAGAACATTTTGCCCCCTACGCTTTACCGTCAGAGGCTCTCCTTTGACTATTTTAGGAAAGTTTTTAGGGTTTGGAGTCAGAGCTTCAAACTTTTGCAAGCGTGTGTTCACAGCAAAATCATCAGATTCTTTAAGCAACCATTCAGCTAGCTCTTGCTGCCTTTTACTCCCAAAGGGGTGGGGGGCCTTACAAAACTGCCCAAGGTGATCTTGGGCTTTTGTAGAAAGGTTAAATTTTTTGCTTAAGCTGATTAAAAATGAATCACTTTCAGCCAAGCAAGGAAAGGACAAGAGCACAGAGATAACTAGTATGCTCGTTTTAGAATTTTGACCAGCGATACTCAGCCAAATCTCCTAGTTCTTCTTCGATCCGAAGCAGTTGGTTGTATTTACAGATGCGGTCAGTACGACTTGCAGATCCGGTTTTAATTTGGCCTGTTCTAAGCGCCACAGCAAGATCAGCAATCGTCGTATCCTCTGTTTCTCCGGAGCGGTGTGAGATCACTGAATTAAACCCTGCACGGGTCGCCAAATCTACACACTCGAGAGTTTCCGTCAAGGTACCAATTTGATTTAGTTTAACCAAGACAGCATTTGCTGCTTTACGCTCGACTCCTTCTTTTAAGCGCTTAGGGTTGGTCACAAACAGATCATCTCCTACAATCTGAACCTTATCACCAATGGCTTTAGTTAAGTTTGTAAAGCCTTCCCAATCGTTTTCATCAAGCCCATCTTCAATAGACACGATAGGATAATTCTCGGTCAGTTTTGATAAAAAATCCACCATTTCGTTTGATGAAAGGCTGCGCCCTTCTCCCTTTAATTGGTAGACTCCTTTTTCGCAAAACTCACTAGCAGCTACGTCAAGTGCAAAGCAAATGTCTTTTCCTGGCTTGTAACCGGCTTTTTCACAAGCTTCCATAATGACGGTCAAAGCTTCTTCATTTGACTTTAGGTTGGGAGCGAAACCACCCTCATCACCAACTCCTGTCTGGAGCCCTTTTTTACGCAGAACGGATTTTAAGCTATGAAATACTTCGGTCCCGTACCTCAAAGCCTCGCGGAAGCTAGGTGCTCCGACGGGAACAATCATAAACTCTTGAAAGTCCACATTATTATCTGCGTGTGAGCCACCATTAAGAATGTTCATCAAAGGAACAGGTAAACGGTTAGCATAGGAGCCTCCGAGGTAACGGTATAAAGGCAAGCCTGAAGCCTCAGATGCTGCTTTTGCACAAGCCAATGAGACTCCTAAGATAGCATTTGCACCGAGGTTGCTTTTGTTTTCAGTGCCATCAAGCTCAATTAGAAGCTTATCAATTTCGCTTTGATAGGAGCAGTCCATCCCTACCAACTTAGGAGCTATGACTTCTTTTACGTGCTTAACTGCCTTTAAAACCCCTTTACCTAGAAACCTATTAGCATCCCCATCTCGCAACTCACAAGCTTCGTACTCTCCCGTTGAAGCCCCCGAGGGTACTGCTGCCCTACCGTAGTAATTGCTTTCAGTTGCAACTTCAACCTCAACGGTTGGGTTTCCTCTGGAATCGATGATTTCCCTAGCATTAATAAAGGATATTATGCTCATTTGATCGCCTCTCTTCACCATAAATAGGACAGTCTCAATGAGTGCCAAGACACTCGAAGCCTTCGACACAGGAAGATAACTCAAGAGCGTCAACATTGCGACCAAGACTTAATTCATTGCAAGGCATTCGTTGACAAGTACCAAGTCTTGTTGGAAGCTAGATAAAATGCGGCGGGAATAACTTAAAAACGGAGGCTGGTCAAAGTGAACAATCAAAAACAATCTAACCATTGGAAGTCAATGTTGCCTAGCACTTTCAACTGGTTAAACGACTGCAGTATCGAGGGCACCAGCAATGAGGTGCAAGGAGCCCACCATTTAATTCTCCTTTCTGAGTCTAGTGATCAAAAAAGCTTCACTGTTGATGCTCCAGGACTTGCCGAGGCTCAAAAAAATGAGCTGGCTGCCCAGGCAAAAGCTTACGGCATGAAAAAGGGCAGTTCTCTGACAGGAGTCATGGTTGAAGGCACCCCTTATCTTTTAGCATGGGCTCCAAGTTTAGAGGTGAGTTCAGTCCAAATTGGTCGGCAGCTTGGGCTTGAACTGGCTAAACATTTGAGGGGCATTGACTGCCAAACTCTAGTCCTTTGCTCAGGTGAAAAAGTCCAAGGCTTGGAGGTCTTAGAGGGCTACATTCAAGGACTTTACAAGCTAGATAGCTTCAAGGGCAATAAGGAAAACAATGGAGCCAAGCTTCCTTCAGCCATCAAAATTTTAGGTGGTAGCAGCACTCAAACTGATATTGCTCAATCGAAAGCACTAGGCCAAGCCCTCGCTTTGACCTGTATGGTCGAAGATGCGCCAGCAAATTGGCTCACGCCGGTGCGATTCTCTGAAATTGCAAAAGAAATGTCAGAAGACTTGGGGATTAAATGCACAATCAAACAGAAAGAGGACCTAGAGGCTCTCGGAATGGGGTCGTTTCTAAGTGTCGCACAAGGTAGCTCCATTAGTCCCCAGTTAATCTGCATGGAAATTGAAGGGGATGACCCAAGCCAGACGGTTGCCTTAGTTGGGAAAGGCCTGACTTTCGATGTAGGCGGTTTATGCTTAAAGCCTGCCGGTGGATTGGAAGAGATGAAGTACGATATGTGTGGTGGCGGATCGGTCCTAGGCGCTGCTTACTACCTAGGCAAAATTAAGCCTCCAACTAATGTGGTTTGTATTATTGGTGCTGTCGAAAATATGGTTGGCGAAGAAGCAACCCGGCCCGGAGACATTTTTACTGCTTATAATGGCAAGACTATCGAGGTGATTAACACCGATGCTGAAGGCCGCTTGGTCTTAGCTGATGTCCTAGCTTATACGGCAGAGGTTTACAAACCAGCGCTCATGGTCGACGTTGCAACCTTAACAGGTGCTGTTTTAGTTTCACTAGGCTCTTCCGGTGCTGGATTGATGGCCAACAAACAAGTTGCTGCTGATTATGTCCTCAAGGTTGGTAGAGAATCTGGAGAGCCATTATGGCAACTTCCTCTTTGGCCCGAACTAGTCAAAGAAATTAAGTCTGACTTTGCAGACTATAAAAATATTGTTTCCCCGAGCGTCAAAGCTGGAACGATCGCAGCTGGAACCTTTTTACGTGAATTTGTAGGCGACACTCCATGGGTCCATATTGATATTGCAGGTACTGCGTGGAATTGTAAGGTCAGCGGTTATCCCACCTCAGGAGCCTCCGGTTTCATCGTAAAAACACTAGCAAACTCTTGTTTACAATTTGAAAGCTTAAACTAGAACTCACCATTTTTCGGATACCCAACTCCACCACCCCCTTCTACTGTGTTAAAACAAATATACTAAATTTGGTGAAGCCCACCTTAACACCAAAGAGGGTCTCTTTCCTCTGACTCCCTTTATTCATCTTATAAAGCATCCCACAGACAAGGAAAAATCGTAAAGGTGGGTTAACGCCCCTTATAAACTTGAAAAATCTATACCGACCTCCTTTTTTTTCATCTAATCTTAAGGATATAATTACAAGATCGGCACGTTCAAATATTACAAAGGAGGCATGATGCGTAGCATGCAAAAAATCTTTCTGCTTTCTCTATTAGGTATGTCTACGGTAAGTTTTGGTAACAATCCTGTGGGAGAAAATGCCAGTTATAAACTCGACCGTTCACGCTCTAGGACCTCTTCCATCATTATTGCAGGAAGTTTTAAGGCAAAAGTAACTGAACATATTCCAGAAGGGGAAAAAGGCCCTTCTTACAACAACTTCTATCAGTATGACCTTAGCCTTCGCATTTTGGGAAGGCAAAAGGGCGAGGGAAACTTTGAGCTTATTGAGGAGGTTTACACTCCTGAGTTCATTGAAAAGGTAAAAAATGAGCAGGTGGTCACCACAGAGCAATTCACAGCTAAATACCTAGTGCAAGAGGATGTGAGGACAAATGATGGTAGCTCCTACCCTGCATCTGACTATATTGCAATCTCTGACATCGACCTTTCACAAATCAATGGTTTACGCAAGCTGGTTCATCAGCTATTTGCTGCTAATGAACTCGTGACAGAAAGTAAGCCTGGAGGTAAGCCAATCGGGGGAGACACAGGTGACCTGCAAAACCTCGTCATTAAGATTGCAGTGCATTCTGAGGTGCCTGTACTTGGTGGAGCTAAAATTGATTTGAGCGGTATCTACCAGGGTGTCAATTTCAAAGCTGGATTCGACTACATACATCCATAGCGTCTCTACTGCAATACTTAAGTAGCATTGCATCCGATGCTACTCATCATGGAACTAAAGCACAATTGTAAGTAGATTATTTCCCAGAAGGTTTATAACACCACCTGGATAAATTCATCATAATTCACACCTTATGTTAATCCTTCTTTATCGTCCATTAATCCCTAAAAAGATTGGTGTTTTCCCCAATAAATTACGAAAACCGGAAGGTCCTGAACACGGGGGAACAAAAATACTTTCACCCTAAGCACCTCAAATAGCAAAGCTTAAATTTAATTTATAAAGAAAATGGAAAACCCGACGATTCCAGTTCACAAGTTAACGGATTTGGTTTTGCAACCAAGCTTTGAAAGAGTGTGTGATTAGACTTTTTTATATTTTAGTAACGAAGTAAGGAGTGATGAAAAGTGATGAAAATGGTAATTAAGAAGCACCGCATGGGAAGTAGATGGAGGCTTTTTCCAGCCCTACTTTCACTAGTCTTGACTGTTGCCGTTGGTTGCGGCGGTCTTCCTGGTGAAGAAAGCGAAGAAGACAGTGATTCTGCGACTAGCTCCGATGGGAACAACCAAGTCACTGGCTCGCTTAACTTAGCAGCAGGCCTCAACCTTGCTCAAACGGAAACCATCATCAAAGCAACTTATGCTAAGTATGATGAAGACACTAGCACCTTAACTTCTTCTGGTGGTTATGCCTTAACAACCAAACCATACCCTTTCTCGATTACCGTATTTCAAAACGAAGCGCCGGTATGTTCTTTCCGCTTTCAAATTGGCGACAATTCGGTTGGTAGCCTTGAAATCACAACAAACCTTGACCTTGGAGCATTAACTTGCTCAGACGGGGAAGCCGTGGTTTCTGAAGAAAAACTTGCAGGTGCAACTGCAGAAGACTTTAAAGAAGCGGTGAAAAACGGCACCGTCGATGCTGAGCTTCTTGCAAAGCTAACCACTGCAGATGGCCTTGCCATGCAGATGCTTTCTTTCTTTGATGAGCGTCAAGGACACGGTGGTGGAGGACCTGGTGGTCCTGGTGGACATGATGACCATCATGACAAAGGACCTGGCGGTGGCCCTGACTACGGTGGTGGACCAGGAGGCCCTGGACCTGGTGGGCCTGGCTACCTAGCTTGCCCGGACTGTGGACACCATGGAGGCTTTGAGCCAATCGACCCAAGAGCTTGCGCTAAAGTCGGTTACTCGGTTGCAGATTGGGCGTACCATGACTACCGTCACGATCAAGACGAAAACTATGAAAGTAACGAAGACATGGTGGTGTTTCTTGAGCAAAACGCAGAAGATGCCACTAAATATGACTTCGTTGTGACTGAGACCAGAGATGGTGAAGAAAGCGTCGACATCTTCCCAAAAGTTAAGCTAGGTGGTTTTGGCAAAGAATTTGCGATGATTGGTGAAAATAACCGCGACCTTGATGACTTAAAAGCTGAGGTTGCAGAACAAGCTATCCGCGACCAGCTTCGTCGTCTTGATACTGGTAACCAGCCTCCACCGCCTCCAACTTGGACTGATGGCTGGTGTGACCCGCTAAACATCGCCAACGAAGCTCGCGCTGAGTTGGGATACCAGGGCTATGAAAATATCACCACCGTCTTTAAAGGTCACATGGGTCACATGGGAGATCCATGGGTAAGAGAAAACCAACGCCCACTTTGCTCGGCGATTGAAACTGGTTCTAATACCCTATTATTGGTTGATGACTTCTGTTTCGATACTGCTGAGGATGGTAGCAAGACTCTAAAAGCAAGCCTTACAACTGATGCAGAGCTAGTGTTTTGCAATGCAGCAATCAATGCCATGAGAGTCGGCTTTGGACAGGCAAAACTCGTAAGGGATGGTGTCGAGGTAGAAGGCTGTAACCTTAATTACAGTGATACTACAGAACGCTATCACCGATTGACTTCACCAGTTGATAAAGATACCTGTTCTGATTCGTACAATAATATTAATCAAATTCTGACTGAAGCTGGTGTTGACTTGGCAACTGTTAGAACTAACTCATGGGACAATAATCGACCCGATGCCCACGCCCACTGGGGTGCAATCGAGTACGATATGAACTGGGTTTGTTCAAAACTCCGCCTTGAGGGCAAAAATCTTCAAGTTTGTTACAACTTCATTGACAAAAGTCAAGAACCCGATAGACAAGAAGCCTGGGACACCGTACCTACTCCTTGGGACTCTGACTTAATTGAGGCTGATGCACAGATAGAAGATGACAAAGCAAGAAATGCAGGGCATAGCGGTTTATCATTCACTCGTGAGAGAATCGACCAGTGTGTTGCAAACTTTGACAACACGGTACGCGAGCTAGAAAATCGCCAAGCGCAGATCGCGTCTCTCAATAAAGCGGTTGAGATCGTATCAACTGCCAAAAATGCTGATGGCGAGTTAAAGTATATCACTACTGAAGCCGTTGGCAGAAGCCATGGTCCTGGATCATTCAAGTTCCAACAGGACCAAATGACCAAGCTAGCTGCTGTTCTAGAAAAAGCCGAGGCATCAATGTCGGGCTGGTTAACAAGTATCAATACTATCAAGTCCACTTACGCTACGTTGAAAACTGCCTTTGTCAAAGCTGACAAAGATGATGCAGAAAAGTGCCTGCCTGATGACCTAACTGAAGAGAACTTTGCTGACATTTACACCCAGTATGACTATGCTTCCAATGGGGTCACTGGCGACAAGACTAAGAAGGGCTTAGATGGCTGGCAAAAAGCCGCATTCAATCACTTCCAGTGCATGAACTTTGATGAGAATATCCGTAAAATTCAGGAGTTCGGCGTATCTGCTCCAACTCAAGGGCAGAAGGATAGTAACTTATCTGGTGCTGGCTCAGTGGACGACTTGTTCTTAAGTGAAGAGTGCGAAGGCTTTTATGACCATCGAGGACAATGCGTAGAAATGGTTACTTGCAGAGTTCCTACTGGCCAAGCAACTTACATCACTTTTGACGACTTGGTTGACCTAGCTGAGATCGAGTCTGGTTGTGAGGAAGTGCCTGAGAAGTTCGTTATGACTGGTCGCGTTCTTGAAAGAAGCGAAACTGTACCAAACCCTTGGGGTGGCTCAACAGAGGTTCCTGAAGGCACCATCCGTGCTAAGGTCCTTATCATGACCAAGCTTCCTAAGGATAGCTGCTCGATCACCTTAAAGTTCCCTGCTTTGGACAAAGACAGCTGCTTTGACTATCAAAATGCTGCAGGTGAGTCTTGGAGTGCCATGACAGACGAGCAAAGGGCTGATGCTGATCCAGCAGACTACAAGTTAGCTTATGAAGACCAGGACGCAAGCATGAAGGAGCTTTCAAGTAGGGAGATCGTTGAGATCGCATTATTTGATCGCACCAATGCTGAAGAAGAAGGCGACAACGATGAAGCTATCCTAGAATCATTCTTCGACGAATAAGCTTCATTTCTTCCACACTCATTTTATTCATGGCTTCCCTACCCAGGGAAGCCTTTTTCATTTTAAACCGTTTTTTTTATCTGCCGATAAGCTCTCAAGAATCATAGAGTGATGTCAGGAGCAAGCAATGAAAGAAAAAAAGCATTTTATTAGCGCAGTTATCGTCCTGGTCTTAGCAGTTGCAACAGGAGCAGCAGCATACTTTCTAGGCTACCAAAAGCAAGCTCAGCCACCAGCTCCACTCACCCAGCATGATTTTAAGACTAATAACGGAACCTGTCATGTGAAAGGAACCGTCAGAGAATTTGAGGTGGTTTGTGACAAGGATATTCAGCACATCAACTACCTAAATATGAAATCTCGGTATGTTACCTACTTTGGTCCTGGAGCTGACGGCAACAAGGAAAATATAGAAATGATTGTAGTTAACCTCAACAAAGTAAAAGGTAGTGATAAAAACAAAAGGCAACTTAGCTTTTCTTTGACCCACCATGATGATACGACCACTGAAGTCACGATGAAGTGACTGCCAACACTTGTCATTACAACGCAAAGCTGAGGCTTTGAAAATGGCTTACTTTTGTAGGAGATGCCCTCATATGGATGTCCAACTGTCAATGTCTAAATATATTGTGAGCCCTTAGCTAAAGGCAGCCGAAGAATAC
>JABSRF010000340.1 GCA_013215275.1 Oligoflexales bacterium
GAGTGCGCAATCACAGGCCAGAACTGTACTAAAATTAACCATCAATGGGTAGGACATTTATTTGGAGTTACCTAAATTGATAGCCCTTTCCTTCATGGCACTCGGCGTGTGTGATACAGCCAAGGCATCTGCTTTGTGTAAGTGCTTTACTCATAGCTATTTTAATCAAGCAAATTTAGACTCTGGGCAGGATCAGCACCAGTCCCTTAAACCCTTTGCCAGTCATGACTACTTAGACCTTAATACTCCGATAGTTTATGAATTTTCAGGGCAGTATTCTGTTATAATCGATCCTTGCGGGAGTATTGCTTACAAGGCTCCATACCTTCTCTTTAAGACTGGAAACGATCCTCCTCGATCATTTGCAATTTAGTCAATTGTTTCTACTAACTATTTATTTTGCAGATGAAGGACGATTATATGCAAAAATTAGTATACTTATGCCTAATGTTGCCAACTTTAAGCTTTGGAGCTTCATCTGAGAAGTGCTCTAACGCAGACATAATCCTTAAATCAGCAACCATGGTTGATGCAGATCAACAGTATTGTGGTGACACCTTTCACAATGGACACTGTTATATCCTTGATGAAGATGAGCCAAAGATGATTCTGCAGGGCGTTTCTTATCAGGTCAGCCAGGAGAATGAGCTGAGCGTCGATGTTAAGCTGAGCCCAAAAGAGCAAGAGCGTTTAAGCCAGCTTTCAAAAGAGTTTGCTGGGAAGAGGCATCTAGTCATTATCATTAACAATAAAATTGTCTCTGCGCCGTTTCTAAAGACACCAATTACTGGGAGTTCTTTACAGATTTCCCATAAAAAGAAATCTGATTTGGAAAACCTCCTGAAAGCATTAGGCGGCTAACGATGATAGCCTGAAATACTTTTGACACGTCAGGAGCTAGAGCCCTTAGCTCCTGGCTTTCACCAATTCAGTTTGAAATAAATATGGGCAAGCTAATTCAGAAAAAACTTTTGGTCATATTCAGTCGGTAGCCTACAGGTTTCTTTCTTTCCAAATAACTTATACCTATGACGAGCTACCCATCGATAGGCTATATCTCTGAGTGGCTTTGGAAAAATGGAGAGCACCTCTGCAATGAGCCTGAAAAACCCTCCGATACTCTTTCCTGTGGCTATAACGGCATCACTATAGTAAAGAAACTTTCCATCCGAAAAATATATAATTGAATCTGGGTATTCTTTGTCTTTATCAATGATGTTTTGAGCAGCCTCGCTCTGTAAGGCTGCAATCTTGATGGTAGCGGGGTCTGCCACATCCACGAGTAAGCTTATAAACTGATCACATAGGTTGCACACGCCATCAAACAATATAATGGCAGAGCCTGCTTTTGGTTTTAGCCAACGCTCATCGAAGACAAAAAGGTGAATGATGAGCATACCCATGGTCAAATCAACAAAATCTACGCTTAACATAATGCCCACATGCATCAGGCTTAAGGCTAACCATATCCACGGACGAGTTAGGGAAATCAGCATTAAGGGAAAGCTCAAAAGCTCTAGGGCTAACACCAACCATGTTTGAATCTTTAATAAGATAGGAGGCAACGCCTGTAAAAGGCTTGCTATGAAGCCTGGCCGGGATAAGGGATTCTCTAAAAGATAGAAAAGAGCCGAACCATCCTGCCAACTAGGGCTTCCGAGCTTGTGAATCCCACTCAAAGAATATCCAAGCCCTAGCAATGCCCAAGCCCACCAAAAAATCGGAGCAGGCACACTCCAAGACCTGTTGTCTTTAGGTTGGTTCCACCAAGAAATGATAGCAATTGCTAAAAGAACCCATCCAACATAAGGCATTCCGGGGTTTCTGATAAATGGATTTCTGGTTAATAAGCATGCCCAAAAATACCATAACAGCAGTGCAGCAATACTTTGCCATTTATTGAACAGAAGGAGAATGGAAGCCAACAAACTAAAGCATACAAGGGCATAACAAGATAAGGGGTCATCAAATAAGAATAGAATATTTGGAAAAAACGGATAGGTTGGAAGGTCTTTGACCTCAGGCAGTATTCCTATATTTGAAAAAATCTCGGATGCATATGGGAGAATTTGAGCAAAGTGGATCACCAAATAAAATGATAAAATTCCGATAAAAAATGACCATCGCAGTTTAGTCACATGTGCGATTTTTTTAGCAACTGATTGATTTTTTCCAATTACCATCGAGGCCTCTTCCACGAGAAATTACTTCTAATTCGATTGACTCTAAATCCTCAGGCAGTTCAAACGATTTTTTTAAAAAAGCCGGTTTACAAAAGGCCCGTTTCATAACAGTGGTCCATAGTTTTTTTTCCCTGGGGTTTTCCTGAAATACAGGCCCTGCTGCGAAGATGGCACCGTATACATTACGAAGATTGTAAGGACCTTTCAATTTAGCATATTGCTCAGGACCAACATGGATGGTTTTGCTCTCTCCTTTGTTATTGTTCCATCTTATGAAGTACTGGGCAGAGAAAGGCTCGCTACCGCGAAAATGCAAAAAAACAAGGGGAAGCGGAGATGCTGCAGTGATAAAACCTAAACCGAGGATTCTACTCTGCCCACTCAGGTAACCTATGATCTGTAGAAAGCCAATGACGACTAAAAAGGCTATGAAACAAGACAATATTTTACGTCTTTTTAAGGACATTGATAAACCTCATCATTTCCCAAAATTTATTTGACTCCAGATGATTGCGAAACCCACAAGCTTGTTGCATGGATTTTGGATTTTGGATTTTGGATTTTGGATTTTGGATTTTCAAAGGTCCCAAACATTATATCCCAAATGGGTAAATCAGAAAAATTGTTATAGTGCCTTCCTCGTTGGTGATGAATCCTATGCATTTCTGGTCTTTGGAAAAAGAAGCCTAAAAAATAAGGTGTTTTAATATTCATGTGATAAAAAAACTCTCCAATGGCTGTATACAAGGTGAGCCAAGGAGCGACCTCAGCCTTGAAACCACATAAGAAGAAGATAGTGACGGAAATTAAAATTGAATTACAAGCAATTTCAAGAGGGTGCTTGTAGAACGAAGTGATGGTTTCGATACGAACAGGGCTGTGATGCACTTGATGGAAAAGGTCCCATGCCCACATCCAGTCATGCCTCACTCGATGCCACCAATAAAACTCAAAGGTCACAATTAAGTAGGCAAAGAAGGCTTCCGCTTGCACAGGCAATCCAAAGCTTAAATCTAGCAGGCTATGCTGCTCAAACCAAAGCTCCCAGCTGATGCCAGCTAAGAGCACCACCCCAAGTTGAAGGGAGTTGATCAAGATCACACGTAACCACCAATAGTCGGATTTTGGGAGAACTTGATCAGGAATGATCCTCTCAAGGACCATCAAACTTAAGCCTATTGCAATGATCGTGGGAATCATAGGGGGCCATCCGTAGGTTTAATATTTAGGCTTGAATTAACCCTTCAAGGAGCATTTTAACCTATTGGATTTCGTTGCTTTCAGTCATGATCATGGTATCATTTCGACGCTGTTATGGTAACCACCTTTAATGATAAGTAAACTATGATGTTGAAAATACTGATTTTATTAATCTTTTCTAGTGGCTGTTGCTTTGGTGTCACCAATTTTTCCAAACATGATGACCGGACTGCAAAAGAGTTAATCTTGGGAAGAAATACCAACTCTTGGAAAGACCTTCTTGAAGGTGGTAAGGAACCAGAGTCCTTGCTTGAGTCTGTGATTTTAGGAGCTAAGGTGGGACTTTTTATTGTCTCTCCTATTTCTGCTGCTGTTAGTTTTGCGAGTGACTATAGTATGAGCAATGCTGCAGGCAGTTATGCAAAATCTCTTGTGGGGAGTGTGGTGTTTGTAAACTCTTTTTGGGTTTTAGGAGAGGTTTTAAAGAAGCTTGGAATCTATCATGGCCTTGAGCCCGATCTGAAAAAGCCCACCCAAGATGAGGTGACAGGAACCATGGTAACTCCAAATAAATATTCTACCCACTATTCATGTGTGATCAGAACGCTATATTTTGGTAGAAACGGATGC
>JABSRF010000341.1 GCA_013215275.1 Oligoflexales bacterium
ATAGCATTCAATAACAAGTTTTAGTTTTACTTATACAAAGCTATTTTTGGTCTGGACAGTGGGGTCCACTTCAGTTAGAGTGCGTCAATAGATCGAGACCAGTGCCTCTAATTAAGTGGTCAAAAAAATTCACAAACACAAGGTTGCTTTTAGGATGAAGCGTTTTCAGCCCCCTTTCAATTCCTACTCAGCGAGAGGAACCATGGTAAGTTCTCTTCCAATCGAGGTTTCTTCTTGCGGAAAAGCCATCATCGTTGGAGAGCATGCAGTTGTTTATGGTTCATCAGCTGTTGCCATGCCACTGCCTAGTATGCAGATGCATATTAGACTTAGCCCTTCTAAAGGAAACAAGAACACCTTAAAGCTCGGAAACAATAAAATTTCCGACCATGTTTTAGGGATCATTGATGATGCGTTTCAAGCCTTAGGCATGGACAAATTTCCGGTGGATGTTGAAGGGTCTTCTCAAGTTCTGATTGGATCTGGCTTAGGCTCTTCAGCCGCCTTGAGCATCGTGATCCTCAAAGCACTAGCAAGCCTCGCAGGCAAGCAGATTTCCGAGCATACCCTTGCCCAGTTGGGTAGGTCGTTGGAGGCCAGATTTCATGGCAAATCCTCTGGCTTAGATACTGCCGTCGTTGCTTATGAAAGTATCATTCAGTTCAAAATAGGCACCGAACCCAAACGACTCAAGGTTTTAGCACCAAAAGGTCATACTCAATGGAATTTTGCCCTGATCGATAGCCGAACTCGCTCATCAACTCTGGCTATGATCAATCAAGCATCGCCTTACTTTCTGGACCCTCACAAGGGAAACAAAAGACTGGAAGAGTTTGATGGTTTAGCAGCTACCACTGCCTCAGCTTTAGAGCACGGTAAGGTGGACCTCTTAGCTGGAGCAATGAATCGAGCCTCCATAATGCTTGGAGAGGCTGGACTGACCTCCCATCTACTGAGTGAAATGCTCGATGCCATTAAGTCGTCAGGAATCCCAGCTGCTAAACTCACTGGTGCAGGAGGAGGCGGCTGTATTCTTGCGCTCCTAGAACCAAGCTTAGCAGGGACGCAGCTAGCACATCTTGGTAAAATCTTTGGTAAAGATCGTGTCTATGCGGTAAATATAGATCCTTCAAGCTATAACTAAGCGGGTATCTAAATGGCTAAGATGAATCAAATAAAAGAAAAGATCCTTTCCGGAAAGAGAGTAGACACTGCAGACGCTCTGTACCTATATGAAACGGCAGACATTCTCAGCGTTGGTTCTTTGGCAAATTATGTCAATGTGCAGAAGAACAAAGGCAAAGTTTACTATAATATTAATCGTCACATTAACCCGACAAACATATGCGTTATGAGTTGTAAATTCTGCGCATTTGCGAGAAAGCCTGGTGACGAAGGAGCCTACGCCTATACCATTGACCAGATTTTAGATAAGGCCACAGAAGCGGTTGCACAAGGAGCAACTGAAGTTCATATGGTTGGTGGACTGCACCCACGCTGGAAATTAGATTACTACCTAGAAATGTTGGGCGCCATCAAGGAACGCTTTCCTGAGCTCCATATCAAGGGATTTACCGCTGTTGAAATCGATTGGTTAGCTCGTAAAGCAAGGCTGTCTGTGAAAGAAGTCTTGTCGCAGATGAAACAAGCAGGGCTAGGATCGATGCCTGGCGGAGGGGCTGAGGTCTTTCACGAAGATATCAGGCAAGAGATCACTGCCAAGTTAAGCACCCCAGAGTGGCTTGATATTCACCGCACTGCTCACAACATGGGTCTCATGTCTAATTGCACGATGCTATATGGTCATGTGGAGTCATACGAGCACAGGGTTTACCATCTAGACAAGCTCAGACAGCTTCAAGATGAAACCCATGGCTTCAATGCTTTTATCCCGCTCTCATTTCAGCCCCACAATAATGAAATGGGAATTAAGCGCTATACCTTTGGGTTTGATGACTTAAAAAACCTGGCTATTGCACGCCTATTCTTGGACAACTTTAACCATATCAAATCCTATTGGATTATGATGGGGCAGGATATTGCCCAGTTAGGCTTATACTTTGGCGCGAACGACCTTGATGGCACCGTCGTTCAGGAAAAGATTTCACGCATGGCTGGCGGAAGAGCTGGGATGCTCATGAGCCAAAATAATTTAGAAAACTTGATTCTGAAAACTGGCCATATTCCTGTGGAGCGCGACACCTTATACAACCCTCTCAAAGAGCTTGCTCACAATGATGAGCAACTTCCTCCCGTGGTAAGTGCCTCTAATTTGGCTCGCCCTAATTTAAACAGAAGCTTTCCAAGTGAGCCTAAGCAAGAGGACCTGATAAAACTTGCTAAGGAGCATGACCTTTTTAAACTTGGGTCCTTAGCGTCCGAGCTTAGTCAGGTAAAAACCAATACGGAAGTGAGCTTCGCACCAAGCATAGAAATCAAGGTCCGCGATATCACTCACCCGAATAAGCTTCAAGACTCTCTGAGCAGTTTATTGGCCCACAATTTGAGTGAGTCAAAACTAAGCCCTAGCGTTATAAACTTAGACTTATCAGGCATTCAGAAACAAGCAGAAGGTGAGCGCGTAAGCTTTAGTGGTATGCTAGAGTACCTCCAAATTCTCAAGGAACGATTTCCCAACTGTTCCTTAAGTGTTAGTGGCACGCGCGGCCTATGGTGTTTAGTACAAAGTGCTCAAAAGTCCCTCGGTGAGGGCTTCAAATACTTAAGGGAAAACCAGGTTGATTGCTTTCAAAGCTCCATCTATGAGTCTGAACGCGGAATCACCAAAACTGAAATGACCAACCTGCATCATGCAGCCCATGATTACTCCCTTCCCACAATTCCCAAGGTTGAACTCAATGTGGCACCACGAGCCGAGTCTCCTATGTGGGATAATTTCTTTGCACAGCTCATCAGCTACAGGGAAGCACAGAAAGAAAGTGGGTGTATTATCGGCCTCAGTATTGAGCCAGCAAAAGACTCATTTATTACCCCAGCCGAGTTCATTATGGCTATTTCTTTAGCCCGCATTGCTATCCCTAACATTCCTCGTATGATTACCAACTTAATGCGTATTCCAATCTTAAGTCCCCATAAAGGAGAGGGCTCGAGTACTCATCTCGCAGAAGAAAAATTGAGCCCCGTAGTCATCAGCTTCGGGGCTAATGACCTTGGTCAGATTCCTTTGGACCAGGTCGTGCCCGAAGCCATATTCGAAGAAATTCGTGCTGCCGGATTTGTTCCCAAAGTGAGGAATGCCAATTTCAGTGAAATGGCTGACACCAGCTGGACTCAAGACAAAGGGGCTTTCATGCGCCATAAGCCAAAATTGCATAAACTTGGCTAAACTCTTTATGATAGGAGAAGGACGTTATCATTGAAAGCAGAAGTCCCTGCCTAGTCGTAGGTGATTTCACCCTCACCTGGAGCCACAATGGATCAGGAATCTTTTGAACAGACGGTTTCTCAGTTTAAGAAGTCAGTAAAAGATGTTGGTAAAAAACAAAAAGAAAGCTCAAAGATAGAAAAAAACAAGAATTTTAAGGCTCAAACACCCTACCGTGAGCCAAGTGTTCTTGATGAGCCCAAAATCCAAGATATCCTTATAAAGGATGAAACCTCCAAAGAGAAGCCTGTTAAAGAGGCCCCCAAAAAAGAGGGAAAAGAACGACAGGGCACTAAGCTAATTCTTTTATTCGGGATAGCTGTTGTTCTAGGGCTCGCTCTTGGAATAATTTTTGCGATCCTCTTGGTTTCAGGTGAACTCGATTTGCCACTTAAAGATGTTAAGCAGGTGTTTAAGACCATCACAGCTATTGGCTCTCACCTAAGGTAGCATCGTTTATTCACCTGTCTTCAGGTGGCGTGAGCATAATTTAAAGGCCTTTTCTTCTGTAGGCAAAAAGGATTGTAAGCTCGAGTTCCTTTGGGTAACTCCAAATAAATATTCTACCCACTATTCATGTGTGATCAGAACGCTATATTTTGGTAGAAACGGATGCCTT
>JABSRF010000342.1 GCA_013215275.1 Oligoflexales bacterium
ATTTTTTTCAAGTACAATTTTTCTTTGAATTTTGGACGGCAAGATTAATTTTGCATTTTCTTATTGAATTCAAGTTCGACCATTAGGTGACGCACCCCTAGTGAATAGAGTTTCTGCAAACAATCATCTAAGCGAAGAT
Source organism: Oligoflexales bacterium (assembly GCA_013215275.1). Classification (GTDB taxonomy): domain Bacteria; phylum Bdellovibrionota_B; class Oligoflexia; order Oligoflexales; family Bog-1112; genus JABSRF01. Next base: position 140 of record JABSRF010000342.1, read on the forward strand.
AGCCATTATGACATCTGGTGGGAAAAACCCTTGAACCACAAGCTTCAAGGCTAGCTTTCTTACGTGAATCAAAGTTCTTGCTAGAAAACACCCAAGGTTTTTCATGGCTATCAGTTAATAGATGGGAGTCCAGAGAAATTCTAAGCTTACTGTCTAAAAGAACCCTTTGAGGTTGCGGAGCATCAAAAGCCCGAACCGTCAAGCGCGGGTTATCAATGCTAACTGTATTGGCTCCCACTAGAATCGCATCATTCCAAGATCTAAGAAGGTGCGTTAAGAAATTGCTCTTGCTACCACTGAGCTGAGTTTGCCTGTTCTTTTTAACGGTAATGCACCCATCCAAGCTTTGCGCCACACAGACTGTCACAATCGGCCTGGTTTTATTAGGCTGCTCTGCAGTCCTTTGCCAGTCTTCTTTAATTCGAATAAACTCGGCATTAGAATGCAGGTCAATTCCAGCCTTCATAAGGAAGCAACTCCATGATTTTTTAAGGATTTGATATTCAATAGTATTCCAAAACCAATTCCCCTGTCTAAGGAAAAAATTACAAATGCATGGTGCTACAAATTCGCAGTGAAAAGCATGGATTAATCAAACAAACTCAAAAAGCATGCTGGTTTAGCCTTCGATAAATATTGGTTTTAAATAGTCTGATTTTTAGGTACTTAGGAATTCTCATTAAGAGCCTATTCAAATTCGCCGATATGAGTTGTAGCGAGATTTTGTCTTAAAATAATTTGGGGTCTGCTTTGAAAACTAGTACAGGTGTGGAATCTCTACAAAAAAACTCTCAGGCTCATGGGAGCGCGCAAGAAAATACCGCAATCATTGGGCTTTTCCTTTATTCCGTTAGCCTACTAATATTTACTGCATTGTTTCTTTTTTAGTCACCAATTCTTTTAGCTTCATTTTTAAAACTGAGCGTTTAGGCTAATAAACTCAGGTCCATTGCCTATTCTTCCGATATCGGCTTAGATTCAGACTCATGAGCTCCTAATCAGAGCCTTACAACTTAGGTAGCCTAATGGACATTAAAACCCTGATTTTACTTATCTCGCCTATGCTGTTTTCGGTTAACTGGTCTTGTATCCCAGCTGATTCGGGCACAACTGGACCAAATGTTCGTAAAAGCTCAGGGTGTCCCGAAGGAAGCAAGCTAAATGCCGACGGTACAGACTGTGTTAAATCAGGCGAGGAGGGTGACCCATTCGGTGATGGAGACCCATTCGGGAATCTGGATGATGAAGAAGACCTTATCCCCAATTATGATACAGCAACGTTAGATAGCCGCTTTAACCGTCGCAATATTGCGACCCTTAACATTCCTGAGGAATATGAAGAAGCGGCAATCATTGCAAACCGCTCCGAATTCTATCGTAGGATCTGGTGGGATTTACGCGGGGGAGCATGGAATGTATCCCCGACAGGCTCGAGTTCGCAGGTTGCAAATATATCGACCCATCAACCTCTTCAAGGAACATCCCTTCTTCCTTTTGATGACGAACCCCTTCAATTCTATCTAGGGGGGCATACATACGTTCCTGCCTTAGCAAACCCTTGTAAAGGAACCCTTATCATGACACCCTCCCCTTACATTGAGGCGAATCAAGCTGCGATTGCTCCTCCTCTTGATTACGAAGAAATCTATACTCGTATAGGACGCACCTCAGAGGACGAGCTAAATCAGTGTATCGAGGAATTTGAAAAGCTTCAAAAAAACCCTACAGCACTCCCTGCGGTAGAAAAGCAAGAAAAATGTGACGTCTTATTTCAGGGCTTGCTGATGACCACCTATAACCAACATTCCGGAACTTTCAACAATGGCTTTGACGAACTTATACAAAAAGAGTCCGTGGCCATTTGGAGGCCTAAGCCACAAGAGGGCTACAAATGCTTAGGCGATATTACCACCAATGGAAAAAACAATAAGCCCTTTACGGAAAGAGATCACGCACAAAGCGTGGTTGATGTTCCTGTGAGTGAACGATACGCAATGTACTGTGTTAAAGAAGAATTTGTGGTTCGAGGAAAGATTGATATTAATTCTATGATTACTGATGGTGAGGGAGCAATTTTTAGAATCATCAATGACTTTGAGAATGAGCCAGATGGTTTAGCTGACGGAAACTTTTTTTACACCATAAGAGGAAGTGTCCCCACAAGCCAAGAAGCTTTAAAAACCCTAGCTGAAAATACTGAGGTTTGGGTTTTGAATAAGAAAACAGCGATCTTTGAAGAGGATGACAAACGCCTCGAAAAAGATGATCTTTGCAAGTAAATTTGTGGGTCTTCTTTAAATGCTATTTAAGTTACATAGTTACTTTGATGCAGCACAAAAATTTCTATAAAAAACATTAAAGTTTAAGTCATAATACTCCGTCATCTTTACAGAAAGCTATTAAGTATTTATTCATACCTGAAGGTGTTTTTTGAAGATTTTTATTGTTTGGGCCGCATTCATAGCTAATATTCTTGCCTGCCTACCAGCCGAGAAAAGCCACGAATATTCATCTTCCAACAATGGAAGTCAAAGCAAACAGATTAGTCCGGAAGTACCCACAAGCCAAAAAGAATCATTAAATCCTGAAAAAGAACAGTTAAAAATTTTTCCTGTTGGTGAGGGAGCAGGTTTGATTGGTGCCTCACCCCAGCTGATGGAAAATTCTGAGGATTTTGAAGACGATTCTGAAGGGTTTGGCCTAGCTGAGGATCTGGAGTGGACCAAAATAATTGCAGGCACGATCATTGCTGGGGTTGGAATAAAAGCCGGCTCAAGCGTGCTAAACAGCAAACAAGTGAAAGGAATTCAAATCGAAACTGGATTAGGTCATGTTGACTATGCTGCAAAAAAGGCTCATTTTCAAAAAAAAGCGGCTTTCAACATGAAAAAAATCCAAACAGATGAAACCTATGCGTTCACTGAAATAAAATTTGATGCAACGACCATGAATAGGTCCTTAAGTGGGCATCATGGCAAGCCAAGCCTTAAAGGTGAAGGAAAAATCGTTTTAGGAATTCTGCCAGATGATGACCTTTTAAAACAAGCTCAAAAAGCCCTTGGTGGAGGGAAAACTTCCGTTTTATCAGCGGTCGAAGGTTTCGAGCTAAAATCTCCATTTCAATACAAAGTTAAGAATAGTGATGGGAGTATTGAAACTCGTTCATTTAAGGCTTTCAATAAGGACAACCTGGATGGAGCATGGGCACACATTCGAACACCAGATTACAGGCCCGTCCCAGGAGGACTGATCGATCAAGGGGCTGATTTTATCCATAGCCAGATAAAACAGGGACACAATGTTTTTGTTCACTGTAAGAGTGGCAAAGGTCGCAGCGCCACAATGGTGGCAGCATACCTGATAAAATATCGGAACCTGAGTGCCGATGAAGCCATCCAACTAGTATATAACCAAAGAAAGCATGTAAGCATCGCGAAAACTGGAATTTTTGGCGGACACAATCAGGCTATTAAAAGGTATGCCGATGACTTAAAACATGGCGAGTATGAGTTTCTTCCCTAACTTAGATCAGCTATATTTAAAAACCTCACTATTAAAATCAACACCCTTACAACATTATTTTTAAAAAAATATTTTTACTAAATATAGTGACCAAAATTTAAAAGTAATAATATAATAAAATAAATATTTTTATATTTTATTTGATTTAAATATTTTGTAGAACTAAAAATTTTTTTTAAAAAATATTAATAATAAAAAATATTAAATCATTTATTTTATAATAAAATTAAAGACAGACCAGACTTATTTTTAGCAATAATATTATCAGAAGTTTCCATCAAAAAATGTCGTTTAGGTTATGATGATCCTTGTAATATGGGACTTTTTAGTACCCTT
>JABSRF010000343.1 GCA_013215275.1 Oligoflexales bacterium
CTTATTATGGTTTCGACTATCAATAGATTCAGATACTAGATGAGTTTAGTATGGTGCTACTTTGTGGAAACTTCTGTATAAATCACGTGCACAACAGCAAGCATAAAGGCATTGGTGCCTTATATTTCGGAATAGGCACATCGCTAATTTCAAGTGGTGCAATACTGATACATGAAGGACTGAGAGAAGCGAAGTCTGACAAGTGAAAGGAAAGAATTAAGAGGTCAAGACTTAAAGCTCGACTTTTTTTGGTTGCTTCAAATCAAGCTCGTGAGCTTTATTAGGGCAGCTCCAAATTCACGCCACTTCTTAAAACACTGATAATATTGATATTTTTAATTTTGAAAATTGGCTAGTCAGTCAATATTTTTCTTAATACATCTTAACATATTGAAATTACTACATATAAATACATCCTCTAGAAAGTGTTCGATATTCTTAACATATCCTCATACTATTCTTTACAAGAGGTTCCAAAATATTCCTAAGTTTTTACAAATGAGCGTCACTTTAGCTTATCTTTTGAATTACTTAGGTGTGCATTAAAAAGGATTGGGGAGGAAAGGTGATGAGGATCAAGTCTTATATTTCTTCATTATGGGCATTAGGCTTCTTAAGCCCACATGCAAGTGCGTTTGTTCCAAAGCACATTCCAAAACATATGGCTCCACAAGAGCTTGATCCTATTATTCGCCCCAGCTTTGCTGAATCTTCTGAAAAAAGCCTGATTCTAACTGGCTTTGACTCCATTAAGAAAGACAGTTTGAGCGGTAGCCTAAGGGTTTTATCTGGAAAGCAAGAAGAGTATTCTCTAGCTCCGGAAACCACTTTAGAAGGGTTTGTTAAAAACATAAAAAAGTTTATAGATAATCACCAAGATGTTTTTGGAGTTTCTTCTAAGGCCCTGGTTTTAGAATCAGATGCTAGTCTGAGAACTGAGGAAGAGAGCTTTTTGAAGTTTAGAGTCCAATATAATGGCATTTTAGTTCAAGACAGCTCAATAGACTTTAGGTATAAAAAAGGCAGCTTAATTCAAGTGGTCAACCATAGCTTCTCTGAAGCGAAGAAGACCACAGCCAAACCTGCGAGTGACTTGCTAAACAAGGCAAATGAGGTCTTTGAAGGGGGTAAGATCAAGGAGGGGCCCTTACTCTATAGAGTTTCTCAAGAAGACTCTGGCTATGCTTTAAAACTGGTAAGACAGTTTGAAGTCGAAACTGAGGGTCAAGGAAGTTTTACCCTTGAGTTAGATGGTGAAACAGGTAAAGTCTACTCTCTTATCGATAATCACCTTCACTACTCAGCCTCGGTGAATGGGTCAGTTCATGCTAGGTGGTACAAGCAGAATATTGAAACAGTCCCCGTTAAACACCTCAAGGTAAACACTGAGCGAGGCGCCCAATACACAGATGCCCAGGGAAATGTTGAACAAGGAGGGTCAAGAGCCCCTACGCTAAAAGGGATTAAAGGTCAGTATGTAAATATCTATAATTACACGGGTCCGTCAATCTCTGAGCAAGCTGATCTCAAGAATGGGTCTTGGATTCTTGATATCGATTCCGAGCAGTCACAGGAAGCGTGGAACAATAAATACACATCACAGCTTATGGTTTATCACCACACCAACGCAGTGGTCAATAAAGCTAAGCAGTATATCGAGAGCCGCTGGCTAACATCAAATTTACGAGCGAATGTGAACCTACGGAAAACGTGCAATGCTCACTGGGATGGTCGTACCATTAACTTCTACTCTGGAAATAAGAAGTGCGCAAATACTGGTTTGCTTGCAGATGTGATCTACCATGAGTGGGGACATGGATTAGATGCAAAAACTGGCGGAATCAGAGATAGAGCTTTTTCTGAGGGCTTTGGCGACATCATCGCTTTAGTAATGACAGGAAGTCCTCAACTGGGAGTAGGATTTTTTGTAGAGTCTGGAGCAGGGGTTAGGGATATGTCGGTGCCCAAGGTGTACCCTAAGGATCGAGGCGAAATTCATGCTGAAGGTTTAATCATAGCTTCAACGTTTTGGGATCTGTTTCTAGCCTTTAAGGAGAAGTATGGTGAGGAAAAAGCCAATGAAATTATTGCTAACTATGCATTCAAGATGATTTTTACTGCTGACCGCTATACTGAAGTTTATGATGCCCTTCTTGCCATCGACGACAATGATGGCGATTTAAACAACGGCACTCCGCATTTGTGCCTACTCAACTCGATCTTCAAAGATCATGGCTTAGCTAAGCAAGATAATCGGTGCAGTTAACCGGTCTACTAAGCTAAAAAAGGGGGAGCTTTGCTGTTTCCCCTTCTTGATTTTCCTAAGCTCCAGGCTGAATCTCAAACTTTTTTCCAATGCCATCCCGACACCTGTTGAACTTATAGAATTTTAAGCATTTGAATTGTTGTTGCTTTATTTTTGCAAAAACCTCCGGATTCATCTGAAACTTATTCCTTCGCAGGTGAGTCTCCAGTTTTTTCATGTTAAAAGGAAGAACAGAAGCTAAACTGATTAGGTCCTCCAGCTTTTCTTCATTATTGGCTTCAAGAATTAGGATAGCCATTTGCGTGGGTGTAACTATTTTGCAGGTTGCATCTGGACAATGCCTCAATTCATCGATGGGGTTGCTCATTAAAACTCTGGGAGGGGGAGTGATGTAAACCTTATTGGCTCCATTTGAATATAAGCTTTTCTCGATCCTTTTAAACTGGTGCTTTCCTAAGATTTGGGAAAAATTATTCCTAACCCCTGGACTAATCACCTCATAGTCGTTACGTTCAAACTCAATATCATCAAAAAAGGCTATGGAGTTCGTGTTCTCATCGTAGTGGAACACATAGCGGGATTTCTTAAGGTCAATGAGAATTTGTTCGATGAACTCAAAACTGTCGATGAGCCCCAATGCCGGCAACCTATAATGCTTACCCCGAAAGCGGATCCCTAATTTATACTCCTCATGATTGATAACTTTAACAGCCAAGTCGGTAAAGGATCGTTCCTGGTAATCAAAGCATGGGAGTTTATCAGCAAATTGGGAGTAAAGTTGCTTGCTCATGGTTATCATCTGAGAGCCAAATACCTTGAACAGCCTTATTGGTAAGTGATCATATTTGAACCCAGACACTAAGGGGAACTGATACTTTACCCCTCCAATACCCCTAATCAGATCCTTGATCTCTGGCTGAGAAGCATCGATACCACCAAACAGGTAGTTACCATACTTACCTTTGAGTAAGCTTGCTCCCAAACCATTTCCTGACACTGTGAAAATATTGTGATCTATTTGGCTAATGATTGGTTTCATGGCTAATTTCCTCACAATTGTTGGTGCTAAGGTGCATTGGCTGGACTCAATAGTTAGCCAGCAGTACTGTGGCGTAAGCACATGTTATGATTACGACTCAAATGCCAAAATAGTTGGCCGTGAAATGGGCATTACAGCATAAGATCGAAAAAAAATGGAATTTACCACCAGCTTCATATGTTTTATGTTTTTACGCGGACGAAGTAAGAGCACACCGACAAGTGAAAAGGTAGTAAAAATGAACACAAAGGAAGACTTTGAGATCGAAACCGAAAGATTAAAGCTCAGAAAATTTAGGGATTGTTACCAAGATGCAAGCTTCCTTCACCAATTACTATCAAATCCTAAAGTCTTCAAATTCCTGGATGTTAAGCCGTCTCAAAGTGTGGCTGAAAGCGCATCAAGGATTAGAGAGAGAATTCTTTTAGAGTATTCAAGCTACGGCTACGGAAGACTGCTCGTTTTTCACAAGGAAACCGAAGCCCTCATTGGTTTTTCAGGCTTGAAGTACATAGATCAATATCACCTACCTGAGGTAGGTTTTTGTTTCCTTCCATCCTCTTGGGGCAAGGGTTTCGCCACGGAATCAGCATTGGCTAGTATTAATTAGTCGCTGTAGCGAAATATAAAATACCTTTATTTAAAGGCTTTTGACTTCATATAGCTCTTTACTTACTTTAACTC
>JABSRF010000344.1 GCA_013215275.1 Oligoflexales bacterium
ATGGTTTCGACTATCAATAGATTCAGATACTAGATGAGTTTAGTATGGTGCTACTTTGTGGAAACTTCTGATAAAAACAAACATTTTATTATAAACTATGGAAAAAATATTTTTTTCTAAAGGTTTTCAAAGAGAAGTCAGCAATTTAATCGCGACGATACGAGCCAGGAAAGAGATAAACAGACTACGGATCTAGAACTTATACTACTGTTTTCTATCTATTTTTTTTGACCCATTTTTTTATTGTCAATTTATCAGACTGCATACCGATAAGTAATATAGCTGGAAGTATTTATTAATTTATTTAAAAGGTTTGTAAATACGCCAATACATCAGATAGGGGCTATTACCAATGAATTTTTTACCAACAGTTTTTGCAGTCTTGTTTTTAACTGTCGCATGTTATGACGACCCAGACTTCAGGGGAGACAGTAACAACGCTACTCTATCGAATGCCTCAGAGGACGCTAATCGAGATGTGGTCATCACTGAGACCAACATGATTACAAATGAAGAATTTATTTTGTCAGCAGCTCCATGGCAAGAAAGCAGCATTACTTTTGACCATTTTAATGGTTATATCGAGTTCGACTTTGAAATTCTAAGGGAACGCACACTCCAAAATATTAGCATCAACACGACCCAATCTAAATATAGAAAAGTCAGTGAAACCTACACCCAAGGGACCTTAGGAACTTTTGCTGAACAGGCTGAAACTCAAAATGACCTGGGGATGATGGATATCCTAGTCGTCGTGGACAATTCGGGATCGATGGGTGATGAACATAACAAGATCAAGACCAAATTGCCAGAACTGGTGGATAAGATTGCTGGCTTCGACTGGCAGGTAAGGGTGGTCAGTACCAGCCTCAAAAAACCAAAAAAAGATATCTTTGACATCTTTCCCGCTGATGACAAATGCGACCGATTCCCGGTTATTCCTTCCTCGAACCCTGATGCTGCAAATATTTTTATGCAGCAGATTGAAGAGCTAGGCACAAAAGGTGACAGCGAAGAGAGAGGTATCAAAAAAGCAATTAGAGGGATCACCTGTGATGATGATCCATGGCTCCGAGATGGAGCTGATTTGGCAGTTTTATTTGTAACCGATGAGGATTCCTATCGTAGTTTTCTTGGACTAGGGCATGATGATGCCAAGCCTTCAGAATTGAAGGCTCTCTTAAACAGTAGGGTAGCCGCTGGTTTGACCGACATAGCAAAACTCTATGGTATCTTTGATTTGCCAAACGTAGCATGCGATGATGCAAAAAATGCTGATATCTATTACAACGAGCTAATCCTGGACCCAATCTATGGTGGTTACGCAGGGTCCATTTGTGACCCGGACTCCACTGCCACTTTCGAAAAGATTTCCTTGGACCTTCGTAATCAGCTCATATCGGTTTTTACGCTTCAATACCTACCGACTCCTGAGACCGTCAGTATCGTAGTTAATGGCGTTGCCTTGACACCTGACGATTTCACAATTGACGGTAATCAAGTCAGCCTCCTTGTGGCTCCTGAACCTGGAAGTGAAATTCTAATTTCTTATTATCATGGCGGAACAGAAAGAAAAACTGAATTCACATTATTAAGTACCCCCGAAGCAGTGGAGTCCGTGACCATTAATGGTGATTTTGTCGCTGAGGACCTCTATGAAATCGTCACCCAGGATGGTATTTCTACCCTAGTTTTCTCAGACTACCCTGACGACAATGCCCAAATTGTTATCAACTACAACTATGAAGATGAAGAGCTTACCGCTAGCTTTGAAGTTGACCCCAACCTCATAGCCGAGAGCATTAGTGTGAAGGTAGATGACGCAGATGCTGACTTTACAGTGGCTGACAACCTGCTGAATATATCTCCCATCCCTCCTGAAGGCTCAGCCATCGAAATTTCATACGACGTGGAAATAGTGGGAGAGTTGGACAATGTTATTGAGCTTGACTATAGGTCTAATACAGTCACCGAGCTTTCCGTATTTGATCAAGTTACTGGTACCGAAATTTCTTACTCTTTGGAAGATCGAGCAATAGTATTGGCCCTTGAACAGGTTTTGGAAAACCAGATTATTACCGTCAGATATCATTTTGACCAAGTGGAGTATGATTTATCTGCCATTGACCTTACCTACGAAATCGTCGATGTCATCTTAGCAAACGCTGCAGGTGAAACTAAAGAGTGCAAGCCTGAAGAATACGAAGTATCAGAAGAACGCCTGTTCTTGACTTGTGACTTCGAAGATTTAGCCTCCGTCACTGTGAACCTAATGAGCGCATTTGAATCAGTTCAAACCTTAGAAGTCCCGGTCAGTGAGCATGAAAGCTGCAATTGGGCTGTTTGGGTCAATGAGCAAGAGCGCTTCGACTACGTACAAGAGCATAATAAATTCACTCTCGAGAACTTAGCACCAGAAGCTTCAATCACTATCATCTGCAATCGCTCTTAGGCTTCGGCCTTTTTTCTCCGGCATAAATCCAATCATAATTTTGCTGCCAGCTTAGTGAAACCCTTGGATCTACCTGATCCAAGGCTTCAAGATGCACTTTTATTGCAGTCAAGAAGTCCTCATAGCGTGTACAGCGCAATATTTTCGGGTTAAACAAAGAAAGGGGCAAACTGCTTCTAAAATAATTCCACAGCATTTTCACCTTTCCTAAGCTTTTCTTTGAAATAAGTGAGTTTTGATGCCTCGGAAGAATGGCCTTCAACTGGTGCCTTAGTTGCTGCCAAGCTTCATAATCAGCGTGAATCTTTTGCGTAAAGGTCCCTTCCAAACAAAGCCCATAAAGCTCTTCTTGGTTTGCCGAAAATGCTTCCAAAATAAGAGCATAGCATTCGACAGCTGCAACGATTGCCTTTGCTTCAATCCGAGTTTTGATGCCAGTGCGCAGCTCTTCAAAGATCCACGGGTTCCTAAGAGAACCCCTACCTATGATAACACCAGCAAGCTTATGTTGCTCCGTGAGTCTCGCATGAAATTGACCACAATCAGTAATATCTCCAGAGCCATGAACAGGTATGCCCAGCTCACGAGCAGCGTATTGTATTTGCTCCCAATTCGCATACCCTTGGTACTTTTGCGCTCTAGTTCTGCCATGAATGGTCAAACGTTTAAGAGGCAAACCTTTTAGGGCACCAATCAGCTCCTCATAACGCTCACTAGACTCAAAGCCTGTCCTGATTTTAACTGCTAACTTTTCATCCCCTAACTCGGCTAAGCAGGTACTGATAAAATTATGAAACGCTGCTGGTTCGCGCAAAAGACCACTTCCTGCCCCTTTGCCAACCACAACAGGAGCAGGGCAACCACAGTTCAACTCCACAAAAGAAGCCTGATCCAGAAGCCTTTTTGCAGTTTCTACGAATGGGCCTGGCTCTGGGCACATTAACTGAGGAACCAACGAATAAGACAGTTTGTCACCTAAGCCCTTCAAAAGTAACTCAGGGGCCCAATGAACTGGAATATTCTTAGGATAAGTAGATGTCACCCGTAGAAAAGGGGTGACTTGAAAAAGTGGTTGAGACGTAACACTCATCCATAATCTCAATGGAAAATCACTTACCCCCTCCATAGGAGCAAGACCCACCCCATCCATTAAACTTCGACCTAAATGCAACATACGCTTATTATTTACCAACTGCGAAAGTTTTTTAACGATTGCTCGACATGGACTTTTATGAATTTTTTCCCCTGATGTATACACTTTTTATATTTGATGCTTAAAGAATTAAAATTTCTGATAATTGCTGTGTTTCCAAGCAGGAGTCTTAAAACAAAGACGGATAAGAAAATGAACTATTTTCCAAACTCCAAATTTGTGATAGTCAAAATCCTTGGATTAAATCTCTTTGGTTCTTATAGTCCCAATATTTTTTAGGGGGAATATATATATGAAGAATTTAGTTAGTCGCTGTAGCGAAATGTAATCGCCAATCCCCCAAATATTCGCTTTAGCACGTTTTGGCTGGATTTTTTCT
>JABSRF010000345.1 GCA_013215275.1 Oligoflexales bacterium
TTTCGAGTTTGAAAGGGAAGCAGTTAAGGAGAGTTCCATTTTTAATTATGGTTTTATTATCTCGATCACCTATGATACTGTTCTTAAGGATGGTTTTATTGATGCTGAAGAGCCTGCTTTTTTGAAGGAAAACCATCCAAAAGTTTACAAGAAAATTCTAGAAAGCGAGCACAGATCAAAGCTTGTGGATGGCTCTGATGGTGCCATAGCTGGTGCAGAGGGTCCAGACTCAAAAAACCGTGCCAAAAAGCCATCTTCATTCCAGATTAGTGATCTCGATGCACGTATTATAAAAACGGATATTTTAAAATCTAGAAACTCATCCATCAAAAAATGAATTCTTGCAGCCGCACTATCTTCAACTGTCCTTATCGCTTCGCTTTCTTATTTTGGGATCGGTTTGACAGATGACACTTATAAAACAATGTCAAAAAGAGAGCGCACCATGAAGCGTTTCATCCTTAAGGCACTAGAAATTGACGAGCTTGTCAATCAGTTGCAATAGCATCAGAAGTCCTATCTTCACAATTCAACAAAGGACTTCAAGCCCTCGGTTGTAGCTGTGGCTCAACCGTAAAAACTCCTAGGCTGGGGGCGCTGCTTATTTTTTGGAAAAACCCAATTACTAAATATATCTCAAAAATAATAACGCCTTATAAATTAGATGATGATAAATTTCGTGATGAACCGATTCGTAGACCGTCTACAAAGGCAAGAGGTCTACCTTGAAGTTTGTACTATTATTTTTCGCTCTAATTCTGGCTCCAGCTTATGGTTTCAGTGATGAAGGAAATAATGGGTCTGAGCTCAGTAAAGACAACGAGGTAAACAAGCTTGATGCAACCTTAGACCAACCCTCTGAAGAAGCTCCCTCCGTTGAGGGTCAGCAGATGGGAGAGGAAGAACAAGCCCATCAGCAGAAAGAAACCATACCCATGTCCTTGCCCAAGTATACGATTATGCAAATCAAGGAGATGAAAGCAAAAGGGATTGACCCAGAAGCGCTTGAAGAAAAGATAACCCCTCCGCCTGAAAAGCCAAGCTCTCTTGCTGAAAATAAGGATGAACAAGAAAAAAGTGGGAAGGTTATCTATCGAACTGCTGAAAGCGCTTGCAGCCATCTTAGAATTGGTCAGATTTGCGAGTATAGAAAACGCAATAATAGTCGTTGGATTGGCAATTGTGCCCCGAAAGTCAATAGGTCCTACTTATACTGTAAGTAATCAATTACAGAGGCCTTGGGAATGCTCTTCCTTTTTCAACACAAGCTATGTCGCTTGGCAGGTAGTAGCGTCTCACGTAAATCAATGAGCATATTGAGTTGACTGCTTGACAGCGGGTTTTTCCAACCGTTGAAACGCTTCCTGCAAAGCATTCGTGCCTGGCTTCAAAGTAATTTCCTACGAATGCTGGTGTTCCTGCACAATCTCCGCAAAATACATCCCACTCAGGAGAGGGGTCGCCTGAATCTGGATCATCTTGGTCTTGGTCCGGATCTTGGTCTTCATCATCATCATCTGTAGGTGGCATCTTTGGGTCATCAGTAGCGATGTCTCCAGGGTCGTTGTTACCGTCATTATCCTTGTTGCTGTCGTCTTGGTCGCTTGAATCAGGGTTGCGACCATCGTCACTTGGGTTTTCGTTGTCATCCTGCTTAGGGCTGTCCTCTACATCATCGCCAGAATCTTGACCATTTGGGCTATTTGGGTTTTCACTGTCGACTTCGCCCTCAACTTTGGGTTTCGGGTTATTGCTGGGGGAAGCAATTGGTTGGTTGCCCCAAAATCCAACATTGCCACAACTGACCGAAAAAAATATCAATAACATAAGAGTTCTATAAAACATGAGCTACCTATTTCCTAAAAGGGGTTCTGAAACCTCTGATTAGCGACTCGTTAAATTCTGTAAACAAGACGAAAATCATTGTTTCGAAAATTTTATAGCAAGTTCTATATCGACTTTTGTATGAAATCTTTTAGGTTTAAATTAACCTGTAAAAAACTATTGGTGGTCATGGTGCACAGGGGCAGCTCGTTCTCCTTTAGGTTTTTAATTATTTTGATGGTTTAGCAGTTATTACTTATGTTTTCTGCTTTCTGGGGAGAGGGTCCCTACAAGCTATTTGCTCCCTTGCTTCCCCTTGAAAATAGCCCTAAGCTCATCCAAACGGGAAGTCTTATATTTTGCAACTCGTTTTTCCTCAAGCCTGCTTTTAAGGTCGGGCGGAACGGTCCCTAACAGCTCCATCTCATACTCTAACCATACCCCAAACTCATCCCAAACGAGATCTCGCATATCCATACTCAATTCAAGAATCTCACGACTGGAAGCGTCATTCGTATTAAATATAAAGTTAGCGTGGTCTGCACTAACGCGGCAATGATCTCTTATAAGGCCTTTCGCACCTGCATGCTCCAGTAGCATGCCACTCGATATGGACACTTCTGGTGAGTAATCATTTTTGAACACGCAGCCACAGCTTGGAAAGGTGAATTGGCTTTTCGATTCCCGATCGCTACGGCAGAAGTCCATTTTGCTTCTGATATCATCGGCGTTCCCTCTTTGCAGGCTCAATTCAACCTCTGCAATGACCTCATTGTTGTTCATAAAAATAGTATCTTTGTAAGCACGAAAAACACTGCGATCATGGGTTTTGATTCGGTATTCTTTAAGCTGACCCCTTGGGGTGAAGCTCTTGATGCCGGTGACGATGTGGCTAATCTCTCCTCCATAACAGCGTGCATTCATCCTGACGGTTGCGCCTATTTGGCCGGGGAGATAGTTCATCCAAGCTGCTCCTGCCAAACTGTGCTGATGAGCAGTTTCGGCAATGAGGGTGTTGCTGACTCCAGCTCTGCACCTGATTCCATGATCAAGCATGGTGATCTGCGTCATCTTGTGAAATGAGATGACGGCTCCTTCATAAGGGGTATCCATGACCAGAGAATTGGTGCCAGCCCCTAGCAGAAAAAATGGGGTTTTAGCAGCTGTAATGGCCTCAAGGGCTTGCTTTAGCTCATGGATATCCGATGGTGCGTAAAGCTGCTCATAGGGGCCACCGGTTTTGTAATAAGAGAGTTTTTTCAGACTAGACTTGCAATCCATGGCTTATGGTGTCTTTCTTATTCTTGGTATGGAAACAAAGCAAAGAGCTCATCTTGAAAAATATCATGAACTGCAAGGCTCTCAAAGACCAAGCTAATTCGTTTAAGCTGTTCGGGGGCAGAGTCTAGAAAATTTTTGAGCCCCTTAAAAAACTCTTTGACTTGCAGTTTGTTGTAAGATGAAACATCCAAGCAGGTAAATGCTACTGCCAAGTGGCGTTTATTAATTGGTGAGTTTTTAAGATAACTGGACCACAACTCGTGAAGTTCGCAACTATCTGGGTATTGAAATAGATGAGTTTCGGAAGCGGGGTAGGTGATTTGACCTTCTTCCGTTCTCTCGAAAGCAAGGCCTTGGTCAGGGACGTGTTGGCAAATGACGAGGGTATCACTGGCGAAGTCAGCAAGCCTTCCCTGCCACAAATCTATGGCTACATCTTGATATCGACGAATCCCGAGCATGGCTCATATCCTTTGTAATGAGGGTCTCTCGCCTCGCAATTAAAACCTAAGTAAGTCTTGATAGTTGAGGCGGATAATCATCGGGAGACTCAATAGAAAATTTTACTAAATCCCCCTAAAAACCACCTAATCGTAGGATAGATGAATTTCTGGTGGCTACTATAAGGCTCTAAACGCGATTATTCAAGACAGTAAAAACAGGATTCACCCTCCGTGATTCTTGACTCTGGGAGGATCGGAGGCTCAGACCTCAAATAGGGCACTAATATCATCCATCAGCTATAGTGGACCCCGTTTTTAGGACCATTTGATAAGTGAAACTCCTAAATGTAACATGCTGAATTTACATAA
Organism: Oligoflexales bacterium; assembly: GCA_013215275.1. Lineage (GTDB taxonomy): Bacteria > Bdellovibrionota_B > Oligoflexia > Oligoflexales > Bog-1112 > JABSRF01. Next base: position 3,918 of record JABSRF010000345.1, read on the forward strand.
GGAGAAAAAGGCATGGTTCTAAGAAAAAAACATACACCTAAAT
>JABSRF010000346.1 GCA_013215275.1 Oligoflexales bacterium
TATAGCATTCAATAACAAGTTTTAGTTTTACTTATACAAAGCTATTTTTGGTCTGGACAGTGGGGTCCACTTCAGAGAGCATTGCTGTTTGAAAGCTGATTCAAGCACGGCTGCACCAACTTCTAGCGAGTCCATGCTTAAGACACCAGCCTTTACATAATCATGGTATAACTCATTAATATAGTCTTGAGAGCTTATGGAATCTAAGTTTTGTAAACTAGCTTGATCGTCGATATGGGCACTGATTTCCTTTAGAATAGTATTAAATTCAGTCACATGCGCATTGTACTCTAAAATTTGTTCTTCGGAAAACTTATCAAGGTATTCTGGACTTGCATCAAGAGGCACTGGCTGTAACTCCAAAGATTTGTCTTCAGCATTAAGTGCGATAAAATAACCACCAAGGGCTCCACCACCAGCACCCAACAGCACGGTAATCAGCGATACAAAACGTTCACCACCTTTGGAGTCTGAATTGATGATGCCATTCATAACAGAACCAATGACATAACCACCTAATGCTCCACCTAAGGTTGTTGCTGAAATGGTTCCCCAAATGGCAACATGTTGTCCTATACTAAGATCTTCCCACACAGTACCAAAACCATCAAAAGCACTAAAGCTACCTGCTACTGCTTGAGTACTCACAGTGCCTAAACACAGACTAGAAGCAAGCAATGTCGAAATCATTTTTGTACGCATTCCAAAGCAGCTTTTTCCGTTACCATTTTTTGAATCAGCTGGTACCTTCATTATTGCCCCTTTTCACTTTACAAAAAAATTAAATTTCATGAATCCTTCGCATCCAAGCAATCAAGATCCCATAGATCTCAATCTAGCCTTATATCTATGGATTTATTTCATGGTGCGCAAGTAAAAAATGCATGACAATTTTGTGGTTTTTTTAGGTGAATACGATCACAACAAACGCTTGATTTAATATATGGGATTATAAAATCTACGTTATTTCCCTTAGATAGGTCCTGATTTCATGGTCGTTAATTCAGTACACAACCGCACGACCCACAAAAATACAAAATAAATACCATCCAGTAAACCAACGATATAACTTATATTTAGCCTTCAGTTTTCAAGTTTATCCGACAGATTCCGATCGTGGAATAGTAGGCTAAATAGAAAGTAGATGATGGTTAAAAAACTAAAGTGTTGTCAGAAAGGCGCTGGCCTTATCGAAATTTTGATTGCAAGCGGAGTCTTGCTCTTTATTGTCCAGTATGTCATGCAATCATTACTAAATTTCAAAGATTTTCAAAAATATGAAAATCTACAATTGTCGAATTTTTTCCTGAAAAACTACGTCAACGAATTGGTTGACTGCGAAAATACCATGGATAAGGTTGAATCTTGCAAAACTGGAGATGAGATTAGCCTTTACGATAGCGAGGACGAAATTTTTGTGCCAATCCCCGCAAGCTCAAAAAAAATGTTTCGCAGGTACAAAGTGCGAGCCATATGCAGCGCTTGCGAAGACTGCCCAGGTGGTAAGACAATCGATGTAGAGAGCTTAGCACTCAAAGATGGCAAACCAGTCAATCACCCACATAGGGGCAAACCTGTCTGGATTTCCTTATATCGAAAAATCGCGTTCAAGTGCCCTTTTCCTGGACCGTGAGCTACTTATGGATAAAAAAAATAAACAAGCAGGTTATTCGCTGATCGGAGTGATGGTCTCAATTGGTTTACTTTCTGGCCTTGTTTTGATAGGAGCAAAAATGTCAAAACAGGTAAGAACCTTAAAGAACCCAATTAAACGGGCTTCATACATCAACGACTTAAAGCACTACGTGAGCAGTGCTTTTTCCTGTGAAGAGACTTTAAAAAATGTTGATTGTTCTGCCGGATCTGAGGAAGAGCCAATCCCAATACCAACTTATCGTGAGAGTGGAGAATTACTGACGACTATTGAAGGGACAAACTTTTACGAAGAAAAAAACGACGACGGCAAATACTCCTTTGTGGTCAAAGCAGACTGCTACGATAGGTTTCTAAATTTTCACTATACCACCGATGAAGCTTTAGTTGATAAGGAATATATGCATTTATTCGATGATATCCCGGTTATCTGTGGTGGTGGACCTTGTGTTGAAGGAGTTGATACATTAAGTTTTGAAGGTTTTGAGCACAATGATCCCATTGACAACAATCAATTTAAAGATGACTTTGGGATCACCTTTGCTACCACCGCTCCTATGAAAATAGCTCAAAATGGAACTAAAAAATCCATAGAAGGAGGAGATCACGCTTACGAGTGTGGTGAGTGCGGATCGAAGGAAAGTGGAAAGAGATACAATGGAGTGAGAAAAGATTCAGAGCACGAGGTCGGTAATTTCTTTGTCACAGACGACTCTAAGGACACTGAGTTCACCTTGACCGTTGATTATGAAAAGTCTGCTAGTGAAGCGAGCGGTATTATACTCGACCTCGACAAAGGCGAAACATGGATCGTTCAGGCCTTTGATGAAGATGGTAAAGAAATTTACAGTCGTACCTATGAGGGTGATGGGAAATACGATGGCGCTCCATTATTTTGGAAAGTTGATCAAGAGCCTCCATTCTGGACAGGTGGAACTGATGCTAAGTTTGATACAATAGTCCTGACAGGTAAGGATGATGTGGGCGGAACTGGCAACTTTGGATTAGCCTTTGATAATTTCTCACCGTCTAAGATTTGCGACGAGTTCCACCTACCTTAAAGTATCATTACAATCCGGGAGCTTAACGAATTGAAATGGCTATGTGTCGTAATCATTTTAGTGAGTAGTTGTCAGAGCTTTCAAACAAGCCCAAAAAAAGAAGAGCATTCAAAACGTTCAGAATCCATGATGCATGGCTGGAAGTTTGAAAAAACCACTGGTCCAAAAACGACTGAAAGCACTGGCAATCCTAGCAACGGAAAAAAACTCTATCAGATGAACTGTCAGAAATGCCATGGCAACTCAGGAAAGGGTGATGGCGGCGTTTCGCGGATTATGGATACCAGGCTAGCAGATTTAACCAAAAGTGACTACCAGCATAAACGTCATTTTTTTTACGTCATTTCTGAAGGAAGCGTCCACGGAATGCCAGCTTGGAAGTCTGTCCTATCTTCAGGGCAGATCGCAGATATCATCGCTTATATAAAAACCCTAGAATAAGCACTTCAAAGGTGTCCGCAGCATTCCTGATTAGTTTTGCCGCTCAATGGCCCCTCAAAAGGTGCAGCAAACATCCCAGCGTCATGACTTAAGCCACCAGAACTTCAATATTTTTTTCAAAAATGCAGTTAAAGATGTTAGAATGGCAATATGCTAAAAAATATCTAAGGAGGCAAGATGTACTGTTGTGACAGAAAACTCAGCAAGTGCGCACTTTATTACAAGCAAGTCAACCTTACCTATTTAGGTTTTTTTTGCCAGTCATGTCACACGAAGTATGAAGAAGACATGTCAGAACTCATTAATTTCAAAGGGAGTGAAATTGAACTCATTAATTATAAACCAAGCTTGAAGCCTGCTAAGGATTGCGTTCATGTTCTCTTTTACGAGCTTTGATATCAAAATTCCCTGCAATGCTTGATGCTGGTAAAACGAAGTCCTACCACACCGCTCCAAATTAAGTGCAAAAATCTGTACATTGATGATTACTCTCGCCTTGGTCATTTCGCTCTCCGTTGATGTGGATTTCTCCCGTGCAACTTGAGTCCTGGGAAGGGCGGTCACCAATTTCTTGGTTAACTCCTCCTCTGCCAGTCAGTCTATTGAGTAAGATTGCTTTCACCTCCCTAGAAGGGGTGAAAATAGTGATCTCAGTATTATCACCTCTATGCTCAATATTAACTGCAGCGTTGGTATCTGCATGCGAAACCTCCCCATTTACATGATAAAACTTAT
>JABSRF010000347.1 GCA_013215275.1 Oligoflexales bacterium
ATTCAACAAATTGAGGCTAGAGTTTACCGTATTTATCTCAATATTTCATGATCTTAAGTGTCGAACTCAGGTTAGTACGAAATCATCATCGTCTACGATCAGAACTTTTTTCATAAGAAACTCTATATTCTAATAAGTAACGAGGATATTTTATCATATCATTTGCTAAGACCAGAAGAAGCAGGAACTGGCTTAGGGCCAGGCCTATCAAGGTATAGGCTTTCATCAAATTCTGCTTGCCACTCTGAAAGGTCAATGAGGCTGTTTTCTTGCCCAGGGAAAAAAGGCAGCAGACAACCCTCATAAGAAAACAGGTGCTCCAAGCTTTTTGGCTTTATGCCATCCTCGAAAAGCTCTAGAAGCTGAGACCTTAAGAATCCATAATAGTTCCAATTAAGGGCCAATGATCGGTCTTCGGAAATATCCTGGTCCAGATCTTTATCGGTAACCATCACGATACCATCTCGATGAAACTGCTTGGGACCGAGCATAAACGTGCGATCTTTTTTATGCATATAACGCTCCCACCAAGCATTGCTTAGATCGAGAACACTTATTTTGAGGTCTTCTTTATCCAGTTCTAACTCAATTTTTTTGTAAGGCCTGGCTTGGTTTAACTCCAGAAATCTTGTCACCACCCGGCCTTCGAGAACCATACTTCGCAACGAGTTATAATGATCTTCGTTTTGAAAATAGATAGGCCCCAATGATCCCTGCTTGCAAGCATCAAGAAACTCTTCTTGAAACAGCATCATCCTTTTTGTGAACCAACGACCGTGCATGACAGCTCTCAGATCAAGAATTCCTTTGGGTGTATATTGCTGCTTTTTCAGGTGCAGCTGAAACTCCAGAGAATTGCGAGCAAAGCGCAAAGAACGATAGTCTTGCATGGTCTTTGCTGTAGCAATAAGCGCCAAATTGATTTCGTTAAAGTAGATAACTGCGGGGTCATGATCAGCCAATATGACCTGCTTAAATCGATACCCAGCAAGACCTAAGGCAAATAGACCACGATCAGTTCCAAGGGAAAGGTAAGCCCCATCCGAAGGAGCCTTAGCCAATATGCTCGATTGCCTTAAGGGGTTTAACTCATTGGGACACAAAAAGGAGAAGTGCCTAAGTTTACGCAGGTCACCAGAGCCAAAATGAAAGTGTTGATTTGCTGGCAAATATGCATGCGCATTGACACACAGAAACCATAATAAGATACAGGAAAAAAGCGAAAAAATCCCATATAATCCTCCCCCTTATACAAGATAGGGGGCAAGACTATCACTCGAAAAAAAAAGCGCAATAATAAAAATCCAGCTTGGTAAAAACCTAGGCTAAGCAGAAAATTGACAAAAAAATAACCTTGTCAAAACGACAAGGCCACACCAAAATATTCAGGAGACATAAACAATGAAACTGTCTTGTTATTTAATAGAATCGCATAATTGGAATGATAATTTAATTAAGATTATAACATTCCGTATTCATATGGAAATTTCTAAGTTATTAATCGACAAAAAAAATCGCTAATTTTATATTTTTGTTTTACCTCATAATAATAACCACTTACACTTCCTCAGCCAGCTCACATTCCGCTTGAAACCTTTCTTTCAGACCTTTCAGGCGTTTTGCAATGATCTTCTTGGTCACAGCAAAGTAAGAAAACTTTGCTATATCACCAGGTACCAGTGATGCCATCACGGCGGGATAAGCCATAGCTAGTGCCGTATTGTAAACTATCTGTGGAGTCTTTTCCATCAAGTCCACCCTAAACTCTGGTCCAAAGACCCGATCTGTTTCTAAAAGTGCTGGCTCAATAACAACACCAAACCTAATCAGTCCCGGTATGCCAAAATACCAGTCTGGAATCTCTGACAAATGGATCGTCCTTGAAAGAACCAGCTCCTCTGCTAAAATGATTTCCGACTCTAGCTGCTCACAACTCAATTTAAGGTCTGTGGAAGCCAAGAGGGACTCTGATAAGCTAATTAATAGAAACCATGAAAATATTCGTGAATAAATCGTTTTCATAGGAAAACTCCCAACACATTTTTTATTTTGTGAAAGAAAGACTGAGGTTAAATTATAAGGACCAAAACTGAGCTGTAAACCAGTATTAATTATTATTTGCTCTCAGTTTTACTGGGAAAAGAATTTTATTCTATAGGAGCTTCTGGGGGAGCTTTGTTTTCTAACTGTTTTTTATACCTGTTATATTTTTCACACTCGTGCTCGTACGCATCCTTTACATTACTCTTGTACCAGAACCGAAAGTACTCATGATGAGGATGAGTCGCCAGCTTGGCGATAAGCTCCTCTTTCAGGTCCGTATCTGACCGGCCGGTAAACCGAGGCACGAACTCACCGTGTTTATTCAATTCGCCTAAATTATAGTTACCTATGCGGTTACTTTTAACATTTTTATTAATTTCTTGTGACCTGAATTTATAAACTGGCATATCAGTCCTTCATATTACTTATTGTTAGGCCTATCCTTTGCGTCCCCCACACGCCTATTAAGCTTAGGCTCTTGCTTTAAAAGGTCATCCACTGATGTTTTTACAAGCCTTAAATGATTTTTTTTTGGCTCTACAGCCTTTTCATTCGAAGTGTGTAGGTTGGTAAACGCTAATCCATAACCCGATCGATCTATGCGAGTTATTCTGCAAATTAATCTATAGCATTCATTGGCACCTTCAAGCTTTATCAAAACCCTTACCGTCTCTCCATGAGAAAATATTGTATCTGCGTTTTTCCCAACATAAAGACCACTTTTGGATATATTTCTTGGCGCTCCCGTAGCCGTTTTTTCGAGACCAAACATAATCGCTTCTCCACTAATGGAATACCGCTCGCAAGTACGACTACGAGTCCTAGTTCGCTGCATCGATTCTTGGCTGTTTCTTAAAAAGTCACTTTGAGATGCTGCACTTTGTTCGGCTTTTGGGCCCAATTTGTTTTGAGACAAAAAAGCCTCCTGGCTCTTATGCTGCTCGATTAATTGGTCCATTTCTTCTAGAATCGAAAAAATGGAGTGATGGTCGTTTGGATCTTTAGGCATTAGGATAGCCGCTCACTTATTCGCTTATGTGTGATTTGTCATACAGGCTTGCAATTATGCTCTTTAAGTCGAGCTAACTCGACCATCTAGGTAGCCAAACCGGGAATCTTATCGGATTATTTCTGAGTAAAATTAAGGTTAAATCCGTATTTTATTTGATTTCTAGCATAAATTCTTCGTCCGCTTATAGGCCTTTTCCTTGCTTCCTAAGGCAGTTCAACGTGCTCAAAGAAGCCTAATTCCCCATCACCGCCATAACCTAAATGTAGATCCAGATCACCTTCAAGATTCAATATTCCTTGCCAATTAATGCAAATATGCAAAAGCTGCGAGGAAACATGGCTCAAGCGGTCAGCTACTGAAACCTTAATGCTTTTGCCTGTTAGGTGCTCTCTACCTTGTGAAATAGATTGAAGTGCCAGACGCTCAGCATCACTGTCGCCAATTGAGATAACCTCATCGTAGGAGTGAAACAAAGACTTGAATGTAAACTCCTTCCAAAACCGAACTGTACTCAATAAGTTGTTAAGCTTTCCTTGCTCAGGGTTGTTTTGAAAGTAAAAATCTTTAGCTGAATAAAATTGCATTTTTTGTTCTAGCTCAAGAAGCAACTGGTATGTTTGGGGAAGTAGGTTAAAGCTACTGAGTTTAATCCAAGCTCTATCTGCATTGCTGACTAAAAAAACATCAGCATCTCGTTCTAGTCTTTTCAACAAATCTCTAATAACCTGAGTTCGACACTTAAGATCATGAAATATTGAGATAAATACGGTAAACTCTAGCCTCAATTTGTTGAA
>JABSRF010000348.1 GCA_013215275.1 Oligoflexales bacterium
TATAGCATTCAATAACAAGTTTTAGTTTTACTTATACAAAGCTATTTTTGGTCTGGACAGTGGGGTCCACTTCAATAAAGTATCTCTTTCATATGCATTTTTCCTGGTCGAAATCAGAATAGTGAAGCTGTTTTATAGTCGGATTTTGCTTGCTTCACAAGTGGTATTAGCTTTTAAACGATCCAAAGGCTTATGTTGACATTGGTATCATCGGGTAATAAAAAATTCTTACCGATCTTTGGCCTTGTAAGGTTAAAAGTGTGTTTTAATGAGGGGGTCAATCAGATGAAATTTAGTTCTACTGCCTTAAAACAGATCTGTTTAGTTTTTCTACTCTTACAAAGTTTTTCACTAACAGCGTCTCCTTATGCTCAAAGGTTTGAGGAGAATTACCGTAAGAGAAAGATATTCGAAAAAGTCTGTAAAGATCATCCTACAGTCAGGGTATACCATGACGCTGTGGTTGAGCTAAAATACTCTGACCTCTATCGCTTTAGGCCTGGGAATATCATTAGGGAGACTCGCAATGAAATGGGCCAATTGGGGCCTGTGAGTGAGGGGTGTGGGATTGCCTCTGGAGCACTGCAGCAAGTGATTCTGTCTCCAATTACGATATTGGCAAGCCCTTGGATTTTAAAAAGGCATTTGAAATTAAAACGCATCGAAAAAGTCTGTGGTATCATTGATGACCTTTACTTAAACCAAAATAGCAGCAAGAATTTAGATAATCTTCTAGAATTTATGCAGCTTTCTTACCCAGAATCTCCTGAGGTACAAGAGCTAAACTTAGAAAGTCTCAAGAGAGTTTTGTATAAACTTGATCGAAAAGGTGAGTTTAGTCGATCCATAAATGGAGAACTGGTTGATGAGTCAGACTTTTTAGCTATCTTTTGCCCCAGAAGAATCCTGACCTTTGAAGAGCTTATAGAATTAGTCCTTACCGAAATAAAAGGTGAGGTTTAATCATCCACTTGCGGCCCATTATGAGATGGCCGTGTTGCGATGAATCCAATCACTCCTAAGCATATGGCAGCCACTAGCCCTTTTATGTAAATGCTGACTTGAACATAAGCAGTTACGTAAACTAAATTTAAGCAAATAAACGGAATGACAAATGCTTTGACTTTGAAGGGAATGCTCCCGTACTTTTCCCAATTTTTAACAGGGGGCCCGAGGTGCTTGTGATTGTGGAGCCACTTATGAAATTTCTCTGATCCCTTCGAATAGCAATAAGAAGCAAGTAGCAAAAATGGGGTGGTGGGCATAATTGGAAGGAATATCCCGATGACGCCTAAAGCGGTTGCAAGGTGGCCCATGAGCATAAATAGAGGTTTAGTAATCAACACCGCTCCTTAAACTTTGTTGATGATGGCCTTGTCCATGCTTCGCGATGGATTGGTTTGAATCCTAAGTTCTCGCAGTTTTCCAGAATCCTCGAAAAATCAAGTGAGATCGTAGCCCCAGCTTTTTCGGTTACCTCATCTTCAGTAGGAATATCGAAGTCATTGGCCCCATATTTCAATCCAAGAAGAGCGTCTTCATTGCGAGTAAGGACAGAGGTGCGAATGTTAATAAAGTTGTGAAGGTAGATGCGGGAAATTGCAAGCCAGCGAAGGTAGTCCTGAGTGCTGATTTCTTTGCCACCAAGCTCATTATTCCAAGGTTTGTAAGTCCAGCAAAGGAAGCTGCTTAACTTCCGATCTACCTTCTCTTGAAAGTTTCTAAGCTTCTCAAGGTGGTTGAATCGCTCCTCAATGGTTTCATCGAATCCAATAACCATGGTTGCAGTTGAGCCCAACCCGGCGTCGAGAACGGCTTCTTGAGCCTTGAAATAGTCATCTGTTTTGAACTTACCTGGGCTGTGACGCATTCTAAACTGGTCATCAAGGATTTCGGCGCCTCCGCCAGTAATCCATTCGGTCCCAAAGGATTTGAGAATTTCAGCGCCCTCTTGATATGAAATTTTTGAAATTTTGCAGCTAAACATGAACTCCGCAATGGTCATTTCATAAAACGTTAGCTTTGGATATTTTTGATGAATCTTAGCAAAGAGTGCCCCATAGTCTTGGATCTGTAGCTTTGGATGAAAGCCCCCGTTAAATCCCACCAATGTGCCGCCGTGCGAGCTTAGCTGGTCTATGCGCTCGCACAGCTCCTCAAAGCTCAATAGGTAAGTGCCCTCCTGGTGGGGCAGCCGATAGAAGGAACAATAGTCGCATTTAGCAACGCAAACGTTTGTGTAATTGATGATTGCCATGATCAGGTATGTGGCTTCGTTGGGGCGGTGAAAGCGCTTGCGTGTGAGGCTGGCAAGGTGTGCTAGCTCCTGATCACTGCCTTGCTTAAAAAGGTCTTCAGCTTCTTGGCGGCTAATGGCCTGCTCCGTTTGGATTTTTTCTTCAATGCTTCTAAAGTTCATATTTGCGCTTGATCCTTACTTGGGTTTGTAACTTGGCCTCAGCACTTACCTGCGTCCTTGCCTAGTTTATATATATCCAGCAAACCTTTCTAGGCTAAGAAAAACAAGGACTTGTTTTTTTGTTTTAATTGTAATAAAGGGAAGCCCTGGCTTGTTCTGGCTTATCCGAGAAGCAGGCATGTGAGAGGGCGTATGTTATGGATATCCTTTTTTTATTGAAGCTTGAGCAGGAAAATGTACTCAAGCTTACGAGGGCGTTTAAGGAGCGTGTTTTAAGCTCTAGCGAAGGTGTCGCGGGAGTTTATGCGGAAATTAAGGGAGCCCTAAAATTATTTTTTTCTATTGATGAAGAGTTCTTGTATCAGGAAATTGGTGAACTGTTTCCCAATGCTCACAAGAGCATTGATTACGGTATGAAACTCCATACAGAAATAGGTGTTACTCTGGCGAAGCTAGACTCTTGTATTGAGGGTTCCAGTGATAACGGAGACTTATCAGCGTTATCAGAGGATCTTTGCCGGGCTGTGGTTCAACATATTGAGCACCAACAAGAGAATATTATTCCGCGCATGCGGGAAAGGATTCCGACTCAGGAACGCGAGGATTTAGCAGAAGTTTTTTCCGAAATAAAGGAAGAGCTTGTAAAGGAAAGCCCCGTTTCAAGGCCTTCTGGTGAGCTTGTGATCTAGTGCTTTTCTACGAAAAGCCTTGACTGAGTCACCATGCTGTTATATTCATCCTTTTCTTAGAGCGAAGGACATAGGCTCTTGTTTTGTGCGAAATGTTCGCTAAATTAGACAGGTTTTGAAAAATGAAAAACAAACTAATCACTCAGTTCGAAGAACGTGTATTTCCAAAGACGAAGACACATCCAAAGTTTCGTCCTGGTGACACGGTACGGGTGAACTATAAGGTAGAGGAAACTGGCAAAAGCTCTGACGGTGGAAAAAAGTTCCGTATTCAGGCTTTTGAGGGAGTTTGTATCCGCTTCAAAAAAGGGACTGTAGACTCAAGTTTCACTATTCGTAAAGTTGGTGCAAACAGCGTTGGCGTAGAGCGTGTTTTCCCAGTATGCTCACCATATGTTGATAGCATCGAAGTTCTCTCAGGTGGTCGTGTTAGACGTTCGCGCTTGTACTACCTAAGAGAGTTAAGTGGCAAAGCTGCAAGGATTCGCTCAAGAAGGCTTCCTGCTGATGCGCAACTTAAAACCATCGATCATAACGCAAAGCCTGCTGAGCCAAAGAAGGCAAAAGCAGACAAAAAGAAGGCAAAGAAAAAAGCTAAAAAGTAGTTTATACTTCTAAGCTAATGTCTTCAAAGTAGTAAGGTAACTCCAAATAAATGTCCTACCCATTGATGGTTAATTTTAGTACAGTTCTGGCCTGTGATTGCGCACT
>JABSRF010000349.1 GCA_013215275.1 Oligoflexales bacterium
GAAGGGTACTAAAAAGTCCCATATTACAAGGATCATCATAACCTAAACGACATTTTTTGATGGAAACTTCTGTTAATAAAAAATCCGAATTTTCGCGTTGAAGCATTCGATGCCACAGATGAGGGTTTTGACGGCAAGATCCATGATCCAAAAATTAAAACCCTTCATGGTCAGTCTTATCCCTTTTTGGACAAGGTGATCGTTCATTTTATTAAAGACCCAGCGGTCATGTGGGAATCATTTTTAAAGGGAAATGAAATCCAAATAGCATGGGTCCCGAATAACCTTTCTGAGTACATCACAAAACAAAACAACTCCCCAACCTTAAAGAAAGAACTTTCGGAAAAATACTCTTTCACTTTTATTCCTGAGTTTGGTTTTGTTTATTTAGAGTTAAACCTTAAGCACCCAGCAATTGCGATTGATAAAAACCCGGAAGTAAATAGACGCAACAAATTACTCCGATGCGCAATTCGCAATGCTTACAATTGGGCTCTCCGTAATGAAAAAATATACAGTGGGATTGGAACCCCTTTTCCAGGTGTGATCCCTCCCTTTCTTCAAAGCTACGATAAAAAAATAAGCTCCGATTCGATCATACGAGACGTAAACTCTGCCAGCCGCATGCTACAAAGATATAGGGCTTTCCAAGATTTTCCAGTGATTGAATACAGTGACACCTTGAGCCTGGGTGCGAAGCAAGATTTCGCCTTATTTCGCAGCTGGCTAACGAAAGCAGGCTATCCAAAAGACAAGGTCGTGTTCAAGGGCTTTACTAATTTTGCTGACTTTTGGCAAGCAAAGCAAGAGGGGAAGCTTATGATTTCTTCAGTTGCATGGTCTCTTGATTATCCAGATGCAGAGAATATCTTTCAATTATTCTACAGTAAGAATATAGGCACAAGCAACTCCTCGGCTTATCAGAGCTTGGAATTTGACCATATCTTCGAACAGTCTCAAACGAGCATCAATTTGAATGAAAGAATTAAGCTTTACCAAAAGCTGAATACCCTCCTTATTGAGGACTGTGCTCTTATCTCAGGCTTGGTCAGAAATAGAGCTTATCTATGGCACAAAAACATAACCCTATACCCCAACAAAGAGTTTATGGGTAACTTTCTTAAATATATAGATATTTTTTAATAATGTTGAAATATTTATAAAATCCGTTGACTTTTTACTCAAAAAATAGTATTTTGATAAAAATTTCAATTTTTCCTGGACGCACACAGACAGCTTATTTCATAGGATTTTTTGATGGAACCGAGAGCACTTCGAGCTAACCTTCGCAAAGCATTACTTGAATATCGTCAAAAAAGGCCTAACCTTTCTTTACGTGCCATAGCCCGAAATTCGGGAGTCAACAGATACTTCCTTAATAAACTGCTAGAAGAGCAGAAAGAAAACGACAACACCGCTCTTGATCTTAATCAAGTTCTATTATTTTCCAAATTTCTCACTAAAAAAAGCTCTGTTCAAGAAATCATAGAACACTCCTCTGATGAGGTAAAAGAGGCCCTCAAAACTACTTTACTCGTAAAACCTGATAGCGTAGTCCTCCCTGAATGTAGCGACGATTTGAATCTGTATGATGAGAACACCTTCATCATCTTACATTTGGCTGGCTGTGACCATGGCACTGATAAAGTCAGCATCCAAAAAATACTCGGAGACTCAGGCTTAAGAACTTTGAAGGAACTCATAGACTCTGAGCAAGTCATAGAAAAACAAGACGGAAGAATAGAATTAAGAAACAAGGATGACTTTACCTATTCATCTAAAATTATCCGTCAGCAAATTGGCAACCTTGTAAAATACTTTGATCCCAACCACCTAGGCAATAAGCGAAACTGTATTTCGCTTGCAGTCCAAAGTGTTAATAAAGAAGCCTTAGCAGAGATTCACAAAATTCACGAAGAAGCTTACAAAAAAATAGACAAACTTATCAAAAACAAAAAAAGCAGGGGGAATATCCCTTGCTTTTCATTTAGCTGCTTAGATACCTTTATCGATGAGCTTCCCTCGCAATAGAATTTTTTCCTATACCAAAACAACCACCAAAACCGTGACGGCTGCTGCTGTCAAAACAGTGGTGATAAACCCATTTCGATGAGAATTTTTTGCTGACTTGATTGCCTCATAGATATCTATGTTTGCCGCTTCAATATCACTAGCTGCACATTTAACATTATATTCAATATTATCTAGTTGTTCGCCTTGGATTTGAGCCAGCAAAGCTAAATCTAGGAACATTTGATGAAGTTCAGTTACATTTTTCTCAAGTTTCTTAACAGCATTATATTTTTCAGAAGCTTTCACGTAAGTCAACTTTATCTCTGAGTTAATATTCCCACCCGAGATATAAGCTTCTAATATTTGAGCTCTAGCTTCCCGATCATTCTTAATACTTTCTAGCTCTTCGTCATTTAACTCTGGTGCTATGGACAAGACTTGCCTTCTAGCCTTATCATCAAGACTTTCTTTAATACTTAGCTGGGATTTTTGATATTCAGTGGTTTCCATTCCAAACTTTTTCACAAGGGAACCAAAGATGGTCTCTCTAATCCTTATGTTTTCACCTAAATTAGGAATATTTGGATCAGCACCGTTTTTGTACTCATCTGTATCAGACTTCATTTTGTCAAGATTAGCTTTGGTTTTCTTGAGTAAAAGATTCGTCTGATCCCTCAGCTTTTCCAGCTTTGAAAGAACCTTAGCCTCTTTATCTGAATCGAAAGCTGCTTTAAGCTCAACCTCTAGCCCTCGAATTTCTTGGGTCGTCTTATCTATACTTTTGAAGCTTGACATGATCGAGTCCACTGCTAAGTAAAAGTCATCCATATCATGTGGGTTAATTTGCTCAGCTTTTTTACGACCCCTAATTTTCTTGACAAGCTTGTTTTTTACTTTTGCCAGCCTTTTCTTCATTCTTTTCGACTTCTTAGTTCCTTTAGGATGATTAACTTCATCAACATCATCACTATCATCTGATTTTGACTCAGATTTTAACTCGTGAAGCCGATTAACCAGGCTACCCTCTGCATAATTATTGGAGTCGTCTTCCGGGCTATCAAATGGATTATCATAGGAATAGCCCAATGAGCTAATCATCAGAACGAATGGCCAAAGGTTTATCAAAAGTGCTTTTTTTATCTTCATATTTTTCTTTTTAAACCCTTAATCAAGTGAATCGTCAACACAGATCTTCGTGAGATCGATAAGATTGAAAATTGAAGGAAAAACAACCACTAGATCCAGGTCCTTGAATTATCTGATGGGGTACTGAAAGTCAACGTTAAAACCTCTTCAAGAATTAATGTATCTGACAAGAAGGGTAGAACCATTTGTTTGTTCTTGAAGTCTTCAAATATTTCCAAAAATAGAGTAACATTTCTAAAAACACTATCGGGAGAATAAAGCATGGTGATAAATCGTAGAGATATCATGTACAAAACAATGGTAGCGGCAGGGGGAGCTATAGCAACCGTTTCGGTCGCTTCCCAAAATCATCATCAACATCATAAAAAAGCATCTGAGCCATTACGCGCACTGCAAGAAACTACAGGAGTTTGCCTATCAAAGGGCCTTACCTGTTCTAAGCACTGTCTAGACCTAATGTACGAAGGAGATCTTAGCTTAAAAGAATGCAAGCAAAGTGTGGATGAGATGCTGGTCTACTGTGATAGTGTTTTCAAGCTGAGTCACCAAGGAAGTTCAACTCTTCCTAAACTTACAGGAACTTGAATTCAATAAGAAAATGCAAAATTAATCTTGCCGTCCAAAATTCAAAGAAAAATTGTACTTGAAAAAAAT
>JABSRF010000035.1 GCA_013215275.1 Oligoflexales bacterium
GCATCCGTTTCTACCAAAATATAGCGTTCTGATCACACATGAATAGTGGGTAGAATATTTATTTGGAGTTACCTAAAGACAGGGGAAAATAAGAAATAGGTCTGAAATTGGCATTCAACAATAATGCTGGGTTTCCAAATGCAGTCATAAATCCTCATTAATCTTTTTTTCCTTTATTTTAAACTAAATCTGTCAAGAATGTAATATTTTTCATTGGGAGGATATCAGCCTGAACTCAGTTTGTAATTTCCCATGACGGTTTTAAATATATACAAATTTAAAAATATCATTCAGCAAAGCTTACCATGGACATAAGACATAGCCGAGTGAATCAACTTGTAATCTTTTCTAATTTTCGGTAATCCTTGGGGGAATTTATCATTTATAAAAGAATGTTACGATAGCAAATGGGGAGCAAAAGTATGTTCAAGTTAATTGCAGGTCTTATTATGGTGTTTGCTACGTGGGGAGTGAGCCACGTAGCGATGGCAGATTCACTCCATAGGATCGACCTCCCAGACGTTTCCACTGACGATAAAAGCTGGCTAGGGGGTATGGTTCCTGACGGTGAGTCCTATATTTTAGAGCCCAAAAAGAATGATGATAGTTTAGAAGAAAAATTATTAATTGTGATTCCCGGTGGAGCGGTTCCAAATAAGCACTATATATCCCTTGCACAAAAGGTACAGGAGCAAGCTTCCTCGAAACTATGGGTTGGAATCGTTTCTTGTAAGTGGACAGCCAATCTTTGTAATCCCCTTGATCAAGGGCCACTAGGTGTGCGCCAGCTCGTTCAAAAACTGATTAAAGACGTTTCAAAAGAGGCAGGAAAAGAGTTTTCTCATTCAGATATCTTCCTTGCTGGGCACTCTCTCGGTGGGCAGGGAGCTTTTTCTTTTGCGAATGACTTTGCTGGTGTCGGTGGGGTTCTGTTGTGGGCCTCTTACGTTGATAAAGGTTTATCTCAATTTAATTATCCTATATTAACTGTTGGTGCGGAGTTAAATGGAGGTTTGTCAAAGCTTGCTAGGTTTGCGACCTACTATTCAGAATTTGAAGAGATTGCTAATAAGCAAGGTAAGGATTATGCAATTAAACAAAAGCCAGTGGTGATAATTCCAAGCATTAATCACAGTGATTTTTGTCCAGGGTTTGCTGTCAAGGGTGACCTTGAGTCAGAAGAAGATCCCGAGATAGCGATTGAAAAAATAGCTGAAGTTTCGGCTTCATTTCTTGATATTCACACGTCAGAAGATGTTGGGATCGTGAATTCTGCCATGCAGATGATTGAGGGGGCTTTGCTAACAAGTAAAAACCTGAGCGAGCCATTTCTCAAGGCAAGATCCCTAGAGCAAAGCGGGGCTTGGTGTGAGAAGGCTCAGCTTCAGATCGCTGGGCCAGAATTTGATTCAAGGCTTGCCATTAACACGATTCTTGCCGATTCAGCTTTCAGCTTTATGAGTGGCCATACTAATACTGAGCTTGATGCTTCAGGATTTTTGAATATGGACATTGTTAGCTATGCTAAATACCCGCAGGATGTATTGCGCCTTGGCAAACTCATCTCTGCTGATGAGATTGCTTGTAAAATGGTTTCTAAAGAGAAGATCTCGGCAGATTTTTTCCTAAACATTCCTGCTCCCGAAGCTAGCTGCAAGCAATTGAATGAAATGGCATTGAACTATGCTAGCACCTTGGTGTCTCCGCGAGTGTGGCAGCGTTACATTAGCAAAGGGAAAAAGATTGTTTTTGAAGAGGATTTGCCAGCGGCAATTGGACCACAGTTTGTCTTTATCTCAAGCTTGAAATACCAAGCTGACGAAGAAAACTTAAGAGTCGCGTCACCGATTCTTTTTACCAGCGTTGATAGCAGGAGATACCCTGGAAATCATTACTGTAAAGTGCTTTCGCCGGCACGCGCCGTTGAGTGGATAAGTACTGATAGCCTACCCTTGCTTAAAGCAGAAGATTAAGGGGATCTCGTAAGATCCAAGCTTGAGCGTTACTCTTTACCGGAATCTTTTGCAAGCTCAAGCTCTACCTGCTTTAAGCGTGCTTCAAAATCATCAGTATCTTCAGAGTCACTGATAGAGTCATCCTGCTCAGGATTAGGGGTGGGTTCAACCTTGCCTTGCTCTTGTTCTGGGGCCGGATCAACCTTACCAGGTTCTTGCTCTTGTTCTGGAGCCGGATCAACCTTACCAGGTTCTTGTTCTTGTTCTGGGGTTGGATCAACCTTACCAGGTTCTTGCTCTTGTTCTGGAGCCGGATCAACCTTACCAGGTTCTTGCTCTTGTTCTGGAGCCGGATCAACCTTTCCAGGTTCTTGCTCTTGCTCAGGGTCTACCTTTCCTTGTTCGGCATCTTGAGGCTGATCTTGCTCAGGATCAACTTTTCCTGGTTGATCTTCTTGGTTGTAGTCTTCGAGCCCATCAAGGTCTTCTAATTCATCATCTCTGCTGCTATTTTCTGCCATTTTGTCATATTCTAAGGCGATTTCTTCCTCAAGCATGCTGATATTGTCTTTATAAAAACTGGCCATTCTGATTTTAAATCTTAGGTTGTAAGCGTTAAGATTTGCAACCCCTGCTTCTGGTTTTCCACAGGTAAGGGGGATGGTTTTGTTCGCTTCGTTTAACAGCCTTGCAAGATCTTCGGTGGTCATTTGTCTGACTTTTTCGTCGAGAATTCGTTGGGATTCTTTTCTCTCGACGATTCCATTTTTGCTAGCTGCAGCTACTCGTGATTCAGTTTGTAGTTTGTCGAGAACCCGGTGAACACGGTTGAAGGCCTTTTCGTATTTTTTATTGCCATCTTTTTCAATGCCGCTATCATTCGTGTCAACCACAATTTGAGCAGACTTATATAGCTTATACATTTTGTTTGCTTTGTTGTATTTTTTCCAACCATAGGTTCCTGAAATGGCATTGTTCAAGACAAATGGGAAAGGATAAGGCCATAAAGTTCGGCGCCAAGCGCTTTTGTAATGGATGCTTTTTTCATGCTTAAAAAGTGCTATCGCATCTTTGTAATCTTCAGTTGGTTTTGAAAAAGCTATGCTTGATAATAGGCCCGAAACAATTACGGAAGAAGTTATTAATACTTTTATTTTCATTTCAATACACTCCGTTTGCTTTGTTAAAACACAACAGGAGCCAGCATGACTCCTTGGTAGCCGCAAGGAGTTCATTACCGTTATAGATTAATATTTGGAAGGGGAAAATGAATGTTTTTAATAAAATGAAGTGTAAGTATTAAGTTTATAAAATTTATTATGGATGTTTTTATCACCTCATATAATGCATGACCCCTGCACCAGTTTGGAGTATTACTGATAGTTTTACGGTAGCAGTTCCGAAATTTCCGACAGCACCAGACTCGTCTGCGTAGGAGATGTCCTCAATGACTAATTTCCCATAGTAACTTTTGCTGTCATGAGTGATCTTAAAATCTAAAACATCCTGACCGTAAACAGGGTTTACGATCCCGTCAGCCGCGGTGATGTCACTAGGCCAGGCTGCGGGAATTCTAGCTGTTACTGCAGTAGGGTCAGTGCCATTTGGATCAGTGACTTTTGAGTCCCGAGCCCTAAGGAATAGGCTGGAGCTAGTATGCTGGCTGTCAGAGACTAGAGTACGCTGAGTGTATGTCGTACCCGAAGAGGCTCTGCCAATCCATAGAGTGGGAGCGTTAGATTCCTGGCTATTTGCTTTTGCGATGGTGCAGATATTGCCGGTGCAAGCGCTTGCAGTCGTGTCGATACTCGCAGTTAATGCGGTCATATCGAAAGTAATTTTTTTAAACTCACCGGCATTCAAGGTGACCTCTTCGGAGTCTGAAGCCGTCTTGGACGATGCGGCTGCGATGATATTTGAAGTCCAGCTGATGCTATCAAACTTGCTACCCATAACCGAAACTGCAAAAAAAGTGTATTCTGAGCCAGCTTCAATAGCTACCTGGGCAGGGGTGTCCAAGCTTGGGTCCCATACCTTATTTACAGAACATTTTTGCAGGGCTCCAGGCTTGTATGCGTCGCCTTTTACAATGGACAAGTCTAATGCTGTTTCAGGTGCTGAGCATTGTAAAATGAGATTTTTAAACTCATTTACCTCCTCTTCTGAGTCGTCCGAAGAAGAGCTGTCATCAGACTCACTCACACCAGATCCTTCACAAGCAACGTTTGATGCTCCCATCCCGAATTTAGCGAAAAATGCATCATTATCAGTGCAGCGAGGGATGCCAGTGCTATCAAACCAAGCGCGAGCATTACCATCTGCATCAGTTGCAGCATTCGTTGGATATTTTATTAAAGCTTGCATCTCGGACCATGGAGTTTTTGTGCCAAAGACATAATACCCTTGAAAGTCAGATTCTGTGTTACTACCATTAAAGCGCAGCTCGATGGTGTCTGCTAGGTTTAAGCTGTGCAGGTTTGTTGGAGGATTTAGGTCAGCTTTGTTTTCTGTAGATGGGTTGTTGGTATCTCCACAGCTTAAGCAGATGAGCCCTGTGCTTATAAACAAAAGTTTTTTTAACATGTTATTACGTCCTTATTATATTTAAATCGCTTTGTTTAATTAACTTCTGTACTTGGTGTGTCAACAGCATTAGATAGCAAATAGTTTATGGTAATGGCCCCTGTGTCATGGTCAATGCTACTAACATGAACAAAGTCGTAAAAAAAGCTTGTGGGAGTGTCTAGCGAAATATCGGAAGCAGTAGCGATTGCGTAGACATAGCCTGCTTGAACTGGTAGGGACTGCCCTGGTGCCACATAGCCCTCATCAACTTTGGTAGTTTTGAAGCTTGAAACAGCTGAGGTACCAAGAAGGGTCTTTTCTGCGAAGCCATCTGTAAATAAGCCGACCCTTTTGATTGCAGAACCTTTTCCAGGTGTGAAATAGGTTCTCTTAGGGTCTGTCCCAAAGTTCTCAATACAGAATGACGTTTCTGTTCCGGTGCCACACTGGCTGGCGCTGACGGTAATATCGGCTGCGGCTGGTGTGCAGGTTTCGCTGGTACAAGAGCTGCGCCAGGTTGAAAAGTTCATCATGTAGGATTTAGCAGTTCCGACATCCGTCAACTCAACGGCACCTTTGTGCTTAGGTATCACGCATTTTAACTCGGTTGAGACTGCAGAGACATTAGTCCCTCCATCCATTGATGAAAGCACCATAAAGCAATACTCAGTCCCCACATCTAAACCGTCGATCTTGTAGTGAGTCATCCCACCAAAGCCCCGCTCCACGTGGGTCTCTTCGGTGGCCTCAAGAGCGACACACTCACTGCTTCCTTCGCCTGATGGGCGGCAGCTAGGAAAGGCGCCGGCTGTTTTCTGAATAGGGATGGCACTAAACTCTTTGGCTTCATCGGTGGAGGCTGTTCCTGCAGCCTCATAAGGGGTATCGGTATTATAGGACATGGCTCCCAAGAGGTCTTTAGCGGCTGTTACCACCTCACCGTCAGAGTCCAGGAGCTGTAACACGGAAGATTTCTTGATGGTGGTGCCATCGATGTTGTTGGCTATGGTCTCATGCTTGGCGCCGTAGACATTATAGCCATCGAATTTTGACTCGTAGTTGTTGCCGTTCCAGTATAAAGTAATGCTTCCAGCCCCATGGTCGACAATAAACAGGCTCGATGGGGACTTGAGCTTATTCTCGGTAATGATATCAGGGTCTGTGCTTGAATCACCGCAAGCTGCAAAAGTCGCTGCTAAACATGCTCCCATCATAATGCGAGTCATGCGAGCGGGCCCAGGAAGATAATTTCGTTTCATAATGCTGCCTCTTGATTTTGATAAAGATGGGGTCTTTTTGCTCTACAATACTAACATCAAATATGTAATTCACTTAGATTGAAAATACCATAAAAACGATTTCGGCACAGGGAGCGACTCATGTTAAATCAAAAGTCCAAGGCATATCTGATATGGATGGCATGGCGTCATATCGTTTCTAGGAAGGGTAAAAGCCTGTCCTTCATGACGGTCGTGTCCATCCTTGGCGTAACGATTGGGGTCGCTGCGCTTGTGATTGTCTTATCAGTCATGGGAGGGTTTGAGCAGGATCTAAAGCTCAAGATGTTTCGAGGCCTACCCCATATGGAGATCTTGCATGAAAACGCAATTGCAGGGTTTAGTTTGAAGGAAGTGACCCTTAAAAAGCTTGCTAAGATTTTCCCTGATGCTGTTGGATTAGAGGCCTTCACTAAAGCAGATGTGGTTCTAAAAAGGCGCAAGCATTTAGCCTCAGTCACCTTGTTTGGAATTGACCCTAAAAAAGGTGGGCGTTTATGGGGCTTTTCCGAAGGGATGATTCAAGGGGAGATTGAACAGCTTGCAAAGTCTAGCGATGAAGATAATACGGATTCGTTGCCTCGCATTGTGCTCGGTGAGACCCTTGCAATTCAGTTAGGTGCTGATGTTGGGGATGAGGTGGATATTTTAAACCCTCAATCAAACATTTCGGATACCTTAGGGGGGCGCAGCCTGTCGGCAAGGTTTAAAGTGATTGGAATTTTCATGACGGATCTTCCTCACTATGATTCGCGGTATGCCGTGGTGTCTTTAGAGTCGGGTCGAAAGTTTATGCCGGATTATGATCATTCCCTTGACGAAGAAGAGTATGTGACCGGGGTTGCCATTAACATGAAGCGACCAGAGCAGGTGGACGTTTTTGTAGAGCGCATAGTTAATTTCAAAAACCTTAAGTCGGTCACTTGGAAAAACGTCAATAAGTCGCTCTTAGTTGCTCTTAAGCTTGAGAAGTTTACAATGGGAGCCATCTTACTGCTTATTGTTCTGGTCGCGGCCTTCTCAATCAGTGGAACCATGATGATCACGGTCTATCATAAACGTAGCCAAGTGGCCCTGATGCGCTCCTTGGGTATGGAACAGAAGGATATTGCAAAGTTGTTTATCAATCAGGGGTGTGCCATTGGCAGTATAGGTGTTTTTCTTGGTCTGCTTGTGGGGGTTGGTGCCTGCCTCCTGATTTACTACTTCCAGTTTATTGAGCTTCCCAACGGAGTGTATTATCAAAAAAAATTGCCGGTAAGATTTTTACCTTTGGAATATATTATCATTAGCATTTGTGCTTGGGTATTGAGTTTGCTAGCTGCAGTTTATCCTGCTGCTGTAGCGGCAAAACAGGATCCTGGAGCAGGTTTGAGGTGTTTGTGAGTCAATTAAAAAACCCTACCTTAGGGATCGTGTTACAAAATGTTCATAAAGTCTATAAAGTTGCCTCCAATAGGGTTGACGCCTTATGTGGAGTGGATCTGACGATCACACAGGGGTGTATTGCTGCACTAATCGGTAAATCTGGTGCCGGAAAAAGCACTCTTTTACATATTGTTGGAACCTTAGACACTCCCACCCAGGGAAAAGTTTTACTCAATGGGACCGATGTCTCAGCACTGTCAGATCATGCTGCCTCCGCTTTTCGCAACTGTACCATTGGCTTCGTTTTTCAAATGAACAACTTGTTGCCAGAGTTTTCTGCAATAGAAAATGTCATGCTACCAGGTTTGATCTCGGGGACGAATAAGGGGGTTGTCAAGGAAAGGGCAGCCGAAGTGTTGCGTTCGGTCGGTTTGTCCCACCGAGAAAGCCATCGGCCTGGAGAGCTTTCAGGGGGAGAACAGCAGCGAGTGGCTATCGCAAGGGCTTTGCTCATGTCTCCTCCTTTACTGCTAGCAGATGAGCCCACAGGAAACCTAGATCGTAAAACAAGTTTAGCAATTCAAGATTTACTGCTGCAATTATGTCACGACCATAATATGACTATGTTACTAGTGACCCATGACCTCGAGTTGGCAAAAAGGCTACCTGAGCAAATTGTTATGGAAGATGGACGAATTGTAAGTAGGGGAAATCTTTGAAATCGTTAGTTTTTCTTGTTCTTCTGGGTATTTCATGGACCGTTCATTCGAGCTATGCGCAATCAACAACTCCCTCAAATGTTGTTAAGAAGATTGAAGTAGAAGGTAATGCGAAGGTCGAATCGGACGCAGTTTTGAACCTATTAGGCACTAAAGAGGGGGAACCATTATCTCAAGACAAGGTGCGCGAAGATATTCGTGCACTCTATGACCTAGGGTATTTTTCTGATATTCGCGTATTCAAAGAGCCGGCGGGTTCTGGCCTAAAACTTGTGATTGTGGTCAAGGAAAAGCCGGCAATTACCTCAATTGATTTCAAGGGCCTAGAAGAAGTTAAGGAAGATGACATACGTAAATCAATGGAAACAAACCTCTATACCATCGTGGATGAGGGGACAATCCATGCTGATATGCGGCTTATTGAGAAGAAGTATGCTGAAAAAGGCTTTTATCTTGCGAAGGTTAGTTACACCTTAGACCCTAAGGGAAAAAACGAAGTAGGTCTCACCTTTCATGTGGATGAGCGAGGTAAGGTCCTTGTGGGAGAGGTTAATATCCTCGGGAATGAATACTTTAGTGAAGGTGACTTGATCGAAAAGATGGCATCACGCCCATACAGCCGCTGGAGTGCAACCCTCGGTGCCCCTTCTATGTTTCAAGACGAATTTCTTAAGCGAGATCTAGAGTTCCTGGCATTCTACTATAAAGATTTCGGCTTTGCGGAAGTAAAGGTCGGAAAGCCTGTGACCCTACTCGACGCAGACAAGCAGTTTGTCAGAATCACGATCGAGCTTGAAGAGGGCCTACAGTATAACCTTGGCTCAATTAAGGTTTCCGGTGATGTGGGAAAGGATCTCTACTCTGGAGAAGAGCTGCTTGAGCTTATGCAGCTCAAGCCAGGTAAGCTTTTCCGCTATTCAAGGTTCTCAAAAGACATTGAAATGCTGGTGGATAAATATGGTGACCTAGGCTACGCCTATGTGGATGTTAATCCTCAGACTAAATTTGACCGTGAGAAAAAGCTCGTTCATGTGGATTATCATATAACCAAGGGGCAAAAGGTCTATTTTGGTGAGATCAATATCATTGGCAATACAAAGACTCGGGACAATGTCATCAGGCGTGAGTTGGAAATCCATGATAGTGAGCTTTATAGCGGCACGCGTCTAAGCAAGTCTAAAAATAATATCAACCGACTTGGCTTCTTCGAAGAAGTTCAGGTTTTGAAGCAGCGAGATGAAGATGTTGAAAACCTTTTAAACCTCAAGTTTAAGGTTAAGGAAAAACCAACAGGACAGCTTCAGGCTGCCTTGGGCTTTTCGCCAGGGCAACAGACCAATGCAAAGTGGTTTGGCCAGGGGCGCTACGATGAGAAGAACCAATCAGGAAAAGGTTGGAATACCAACCTAACTGGAAAGTACGGTGGTGAGAAAAACTGGGAATTAGACTTAGGCTTTTATGATCCTCGCGTCAATGATAGCAAGTGGTCCTTAGGTTTTAACATTGGTTATAAGTGGCAAGAAGTGAAATACGCCACAGGGGTTGACGTTCTCGAGAATCATCAAAGTGTGAGTGCCAAAGTTGGTAGGGATTTATTCGAGCTGGTTCGGGGCCTTGTGACCATCAAGCACACCGAAATCTACCAGGATGGTGAACGCTCAGATTCCTATTTGCTGGATGGAGCTCGGGCTGTAGGAGTCAAAAACAGCCTAAGCATTGGTCTTTCCAGAAGAGACTTAGACAATTACTTAGATCCCAGTGAAGGAACTGACATCGGCCTGAACCACCGTTTTGTAGGTGGCCCTCTCGGTGGACACCCTGAGTATGAATTTTGGGAATCGACGGCTGACGCAGAGTGGTACATCCCTCTGGAGTTTAGTGAAACCTTTAGAACCTACTTTAAACTCCACGGCCATATCGGCAAGCTATGGGCTGTTAATGACAAGCCTCTCCCTGCATCTGAACGCTATCGCTTGGGTTATTATGACCTAAGAGGCTACTCACACGGCTCCATTGGACCTAAGGATCGGAGAACGCTGGGTCCACAAGGCTCAGCTTTTGACTACAATGTGGGCGGTGAACGGAAGCTCTATTTCCAATTTGAATATTTTGTTCCCCTGATCCCTCAAGCAGGGATCAAAGCTTTAGTCTTTACAGATATGGGGCAGGTGTATAAGGAAGGAAAAGAGATTTCCTCAGATATCAAGTCTTTTCATAAAGATGTAGGGTTTGGATTTAGGTGGTTAACTCCTATTGCACCCTTCAGGTTCGAATGGGCCTATCCTTATGATGAAGAGACAAAATCCTTTGGAGATATGAATTTCATCTTTAATATTGGGTTTTAAAAGCTAAGTTTGACGGATTGTTATTAACGAATAGCTCATTTTTTTAGTGGCTTTCTTAAGCTGTCAGCTTGGAGAGTTATTTTAAGTTCAAATTATTTAATAAAGGATTTTCAAGCAATGACAAGACATTTGATATTCATCGCCCTGTCAGGAATCATGGCCTTGGTGGCATTTAGCGAAGCATTTGCTGCTAGTGGAGTCGGGGTAATCGATATGCAAAAAGTCATCCTTAGTGTTGAAGAGGGTAAACAGGCTCGAGCAGAGCTGGAAAAAGTGATCAAATCCAAGGAAGGCGAATTTATCAAGCAAAAGCAAGAGCTTGATCGGATGAACAAAGAATGGCAGGATCAGTCTGCTCTCCTTAGTGAAGAAGCAAGAATGAGCAAGCAACGTGAGTTTCAAGAAAAGTTCATGCAGATGCGTAATGCTGAGATGGCTTTCCAGAACGAAATTAAGCAAAAAGAGCAGAAAGCAACTCAAGAGATTGCTGTGAAGGCTTCAAAAATTATCCAAGGAATTGCGGAGAAAAAGAAGTTACAGATGGTCTTTGAGTCACACTCAGCAGGGTTGGTCTATGTTTCTAAGCCTGTCGACTTGACGGAAGATGTGATTGCTGCTTATGGCAAGCCAGGGAAGATGTCCAAAAAATAAATTATAGAGGATACTAAGCTATGGATGGCCTAGAACTAAAATTACCACTTGAAGTCAATGACATTAAGCATTGCCTTCCTCATCGTCACCCGTTTCTACTGATTGATCGTGTGCATGAGCTGGTCCCTTCTGAAATGGTTGTAGCAACAAAAAACATCTCAATTTCTGATCCCATTTTACAGGGCCACTTCCCCGACAACCCTGTTTATCCAGGGGTTTTGATTGTTGAGTCCATGGCCCAAGCTTCTGCGGTACTCGGGCATTTTAGCCTTAAAAAAGGCTACTCATCAGTCTTGCTCACTGAAATTACCGGGGCAAGGTTCAGAAAGCAGGTCATTCCCGGTGACACCCTTACCTTAAAAATCACCGTGGAGAGAACGCGTGTGCCGTTTTTTTGGTTTAAAAGTGAAGCCTTTGTTGACGGTGACTTGGTTGCAAAAGCGCAGATATCAGCAGCAATGAAATAGAATGACTAGAGTGATAGAAAGGGTCAGAATTGACTGAAGGTACGACGATACACCCCACAGCTATTGTTGATAAATCTGCCGAATTAGGGCTTGGTGTTAAGGTAGGGCCTTACTCGGTGATTGGTCCAAAAGTGGCACTGGGGGATAATGTCCAGATTGATTCTCATGCGGTGGTCGATGGGCGAACCAAAATTGGCGCAAGGACCCATATTTACCCCTTTGCTTCGATAGGTACAGAGCCTCAAGATTTGAAGTTTAAGGGAGAAGATGCCGAGCTAATCTGTGGTGAAGATAATCTTATCAGGGAGTATGCAAACCTTTCCATTGGTACTGAGGGAGGGGGAGGCAAAACGGTCGTTGGTTCGGGTAATCTCTTTATGGTTAATACTCACATTGCCCACGACTGCATTGTTGGTAACCATTGTATTTTTGCCAATGGTGTTTCTCTCGGTGGTCACATCGAAGTAGGCAACCGTGCCGTTATCGGTGGGCATGCAGCCTTACATCAATTTATCAAGATTGGTGATCTAGCTATGTTGGCTGGTGGATCGATTGTGGTTCAGGATGTTCCTCCTTTCTGTACCGTAGCAGGCAACCATGCCTCTCCCTCTGGCTTGAACTCACTAGGCTTGAGAAGGGCTGGAGTCGAAAAAGATCAGCTTAGAGCAATTAAATCAATGTACAAAATGCTCTTTCAAATGAACCATTCTTTGGACGATGCAATTGCTTTGATTGATGCTGAACAACCTGAGTCAACGTATAAAGAGACATTTCTTAGCTTCCTACGAGCTAGCAAAAGAGGCATCTGTAGATGAAAAATAAGGCACAAATTGAGTGCTTTATCAGCGTTGGTGAATTTTCAGGTGACCTTCTAGCAGCACAGTTAGTGACAGAGCTGCGATCTTATATTCCTCAGATTAGATTTTCAGGCATTGCCGGTAAAGAAATGCTTAAGGCTGGTGTTGAGCAGCTCGTATCCATGGATGTCTTGAACGTTATGGGCCTATTCGATGTCTTAAAAAAAGCAGCTGAAATTAAGTTAGTTGAAAAGCGCATTTTAGCTCACTTAGACCGCCTTCAACCTCAGCTTGCAATTTTGGTAGATTATCCAGGTTTTCATTTTCGATTAGCTGAACAGCTGAAAATGCGAGGCATTAAAGTTGTGCAGTATATAGCGCCAAAATTGTGGGCTTGGGGGGCTTCCCGAGTTGTAAAACTACGAAGAGATTTTGACTTAGTTATGGGAATCTTTCCTTTTGAGGCTGAATTTTTTCGCAGTCGTGGGGTTAATTTCGAGTTTGTAGGCTGCCCTCATTTGCGTCGCTTGGCGGCTGTGCCTGCCTCATACGAGGAGCTGGATCTTAGTGAGAAAGCCCCAATAGTCGCCATGCTTCCAGGGAGTAGAGAGTCTGAGTTAAGGCGTATTCTCCCGATCATGCTTAGGCTCAAACAAAGCTTAGCATCTCACAATCCTAATATTCAGTTCTGCGTGCCGGTTGCTGCCAACCTTTCATATGAAAAGGTTCTTAAATCGCTAAGCAACGAAGAAAAGCAAGGAATCAAATTTGTCAGAAAAAGAAGCTTGGAGCTAATGAAGGTTGCAGATTTAGCTTTGGTCGCTTCAGGCACCGCAACATTGGAGTGTGCCTTGCTTGAGACACCTATGGTTGTTTTATATAAGATGGATTCCCTGAGTTACTTTCTTGCAAAAAGAAAGGTAAAGACCAAATGGGTGAGCCTTGTCAATATTATTATGAACCGAGAAGTCGTGCCCGAATACATCCAAATTTTTGATGTGGTAAATGTCCTAAATGTCCTTATAGAATTGCTGGACAAGAAAAGTGATCGGCATGCTCTAATGAAAAATCAGTTTAAGTTACTTAAGGACGAATTGTCGGACCCAAAAAAGATGACATCTCCCAGTGATTGCATAAAACGGTTTTTGTAACTTTATTTCCAGAAAGAAACTTTTCGTGCAGAATAGCCAGTCTATACCCTTAAAAATGGTTCACTTATTCTTTATTAAACCACTTGCCAGCCAAAAACTTCGAATCGTGACGGTGCTTATCTCATTGATTTTGCTTTCGGCTTCTCAAAGTCTGCTGCTCTTGTTACTAGGCCCTTTTATAAAAGCCATGCTTGGATTAAGCCCAGAGCAGCTTATGGTTAGCATGGACCAACTGCTACCAGTGCGCACCTTTGATTTTTTTCCAGAGCTCAAAGCAATGAGCGTCAGCAAACAAGCACTTGTTGTCGGAGTGCCTACATTCTTATTGGGAGCTGCTTGGTTAAGAAATTTAGCGATGTATTTTTATCAGCTCAACACAGCTGCTCTAGCACTTTTTATTGCAAAGTCCTATAGGGATAGGATTTTTGTGTGTTTGTTGCACAAACCTTTTTTGTACATTTCTAAAAAGTCTCCAGCTCAATGGATGTCCTACCTTATGAATGATGTGCTTTACTTGCAAACTAGGTTTTCAGATATTTTAAATAGCTTTTTACGAGATGGGTGTGTCATTCTCGCTGCTTATATTAGCTTATTGTTTATTCACTTTCCTACGGGAGTTTTTCTTCTACTAATAAGTCCATTTATCGCGGCAGGCATGGGAAAAACTGGAAAGAAAATTGCCTATTTTGCTGAGGTCTTTCAAAGAGAGCTAGCAAATATGGCGGATCTAATTTTGGAGATACGAAGGCGTTTTGAATTTATTCGTGCACAAGGTGGTGAGAAAAGGGACTTCGGGAGGTTTTCCACTGCCAATGAAAAATACTACCAGTTTATAAAAAAATCCCTTATGGTCCGAGCAATATTTGCACCTTTTATGGAATTTATTGGATTTTTCCTTTTTGCCCTCATCTTGTACGCGTACGCTCAGGGGTTGATCGCGAATGATTTTTCCGCTGAAAATTTGATTGTTTTTTTCGGAGCTCTGGGTCTTGTTTTTAAGCCTTTGAGGAACCTTGGAGAACAAATTGCAAAGTTTCAAGAAACGAAAGGCTCACTTGTTCGGAGTTTTGAGGTTTTTGATGGAGGAGACCACCAAGAAGATAAGTTGCTCATTTCAGGCTCCACAGATCATCTCCCTGAGACCATTTCAATCGATAAAGTAAGAGTTACCTATCAGGATTCGAAACGAGGCTTCGCTGCTGGTAAGCTGAGATTGTATGCAGGAAAGTCAGTTGCAATCGTGGGTCCAAGTGGAAGTGGTAAGTCAACCCTGTTAAAGTCTTTTGCAGGCCTGCTGTCTCCTGAAATATGGGAGGCAAATATTAGTTGGAACGAGCTGCGCAAGCATGTGAGTATGGTGTCTCAAGCCCCCTTTCTTTTTCAAGAATCCCTGAGAGAAAACCTTCTGTACGGCCATCCTAGTAAGGATCAGGTGACGGATGACGATATTTGGGAAGCTTTAGGCATAGCTTGCGCAGAACCTCTGGTTCAGAAACTACATGGTAAGTTGTCATATCAGGTCAGTGCAGTGATGAAAAACCTCTCTGGCGGTCAGCTCCAGAGGTTAGTGATTGCAAGGGCTCTTTTGCGGCATCAAAACATTTGGCTCTTTGATGAAGCAACTTCTGCCTTAGATTCACAGATGGAGCAAGACCTACTTGAGCTGGTCGTGAAACAATCTAAGTCTAATGCAAAGTTCTTTATTGCTGTGACCCATCGCTTGCAGTTTATCGATCTCTTTGATGAGGTTTGGTTTGTAGAACAAGGGAGCTTGGTAGCCAAAGGCACCCACAGAGAGCTAATGGAAAATCAGAGGTACAAGCTGTTTTATGGAGCTTCAAAAACAAGTATATAAAGAAAAAAGTGAACAGAACATATTATTTAGAATGGTCGCTTATCTGCCTAGCAAAATATTTGAAGGTATGGCAAGGCTGAGATCTGCTTTATACCAGAGGAACTTTTTACCCAGTCGTAAACTTCCAGGTAAGTGCATTTCCATTGGTAATATCAGCTTGGGGGGAACTGGGAAAACTCCTTTAGTTATAGAAATTGCAAAATTTTTGGAGCTCCACAAAAAGCAGGTGCTTATCCTCACAAGAGGATATAAAAGTGGCCTTGCTGATGGAGAGTTCGTCGTTTTTAATAACGGTAGGATTTGTGCGGGAAATAGAAAGAGTGGCCATGTTTATGCTGATGAAGCCATGTTGCAGTCAAAAAAACTACCAAATGCTTATATTGTAGTTGGTGCCAAACGCTTTGAAGCAACGCAGCAATTTCTTTCAGAATATGATCTTAACCTGGATAAGCTAGTTTTTATTTTAGATGATGGCTATCAACATCAAAAAATATATAGGGACCTTAATATCCTGCTGGTAGATTCTTCCACACCCCTCGGAAATGGGGAGGTATTGCCCTTAGGTCCCTTAAGAGAGCCTGTTGATGCAGTGTCTCGATGTGACATGCTCGTTTGGACCAGGGCAAATTTAGTCGTTAAAAGAGGCTATGGAAGTCAATTAATCGAAGGTCTTACTGAAGGTAAGGTGTCTATAAAAGCTGATTTTGTTGAAGGAAAGATATTTGAGGTCAGTAAGGAAGGGCTTCTCAATGAGGTGCTGGCAAATGACCTGGGGAAAATCAATTTACTAGCAGTGACAGCAATAGCACACCCAAACAGGTTTTTTGATTCAGTTAGAAAAGTAGGTTTACAAGCAAAAGATGAATTGTGTTTTTTGGATCATCAAAGATTTGATTTAGACCTTTTAACTGTAAAATTTTCCCACTGTGATGCTTTGATTACAACTGCAAAAGATTATTGGAGGGATCCCAAACTATTTGAAGGTTTGCCAATTTCTGTTTTTATTCTCGACTTGAAAATTGAAATCTCAGATGCAAAATTTGAGAAGGCACTGCTTGACTTGATAACTCTTTAATATGCCTATGCTTTTACATGCTCCTCTTGCGTCGTGTTTTCAAAAATAGTGATGAGGTAAGCTTTGAACATGTGCTCCTTCCTTTGGTGAACCTTGTGGCTGAGATTGGGCAGGTCTATAATAGAAAGTGCAAAGGTCAAGTTAATACGACATTCAGTATTAAAGTATTTTGTCATGGTGCCGACACCCCTTATAAAGGATCATTTTAAAGCCTACTCACAGGCATAAGCTTATTTTGGGTACTGTTGGCCACCTTCTTGGAGACGGTGTATGAGTCAAGGGAATGATTTTCAAGACAACTCAAATGTTTCACAAGATGGTGGAAGTCCTTTTTCTGCAGATTTGAAAGGCGATTTCACAAGTAACTTTGGCTCAAACACGAATGCTGTCTCTCAAATTTTCAAGGAAGGTGGCTTTGGAATAGAAGGCAAAGGCAAGATTATTGGCATAGTCGCAGCTGTGGTCGCTGTCTTTATCTTTGCATTTGTGTTCCTGAGCGGTGACGATGATTATAGTGATGAAGACTTTGTCGTTGCCGAAGACGATGAGGACTTGGATGATTTAGATGATCTGGATGACCTGGATGATGAGGAAGAAGACCTCGTAGAAGATGATGATTTAGATGATGACCTAGATGATGACCCCATAGTAGAGCCAGAGGTAGAACCAGACCCTGTGGTCGAGGAAGCTCTTCCTAGTCCTGGAGGAGACTACGTTGGCTCAGGATCGTCAGATTATTTACCTGCAGCAACCGTTGCTCCCACGATCGTTTCTCCTGCTGATGGATACACGAGGGTTTATGATGAAACGATGGTCCCACCTGAATTTATTTGGGAAGGTAGCCCAGGAGGTTGGTTACTCGTTTCCCAAGACTCATCCATGAGCCCAGTTTCAATGAGACGAAGGGTGAGTGGTAATTCACACAGGCTCAGGAAATTGCTCCCGGGTACTTGGTATTGGCAGGTCAGAAATGGTGCAGGTCGTAGTGGAGTTAGGTCCGTAGTCATATCGGGAGCTCCTAGGAGAGAGCTTAACATAGCAGAGCCCACCGAAGGAGGCTCGATCACAGGTAGTGGTGGAGTGGTGACTTGGACAGGTGACAACAAAGTC
Source organism: Oligoflexales bacterium (assembly GCA_013215275.1). GTDB lineage: Bacteria > Bdellovibrionota_B > Oligoflexia > Oligoflexales > Bog-1112 > JABSRF01. The sequence continues at coordinate 17,336 of JABSRF010000035.1, forward strand.
TCGTTTTACCGAGTTGAGATCAGCAGTAGCGGTTGGGCCAGTCCTATGTATCGGTTCGCGACAAGTGGAACTCAGCTTCGTGTTCAGGACGTTGCTCCTGGTCAGTACCAGCTTAGAGTAGGAGGGTTCTCTGAAGTCTCCGGACGCTGGGAGTATACTGAGCCAGTGAATATCTCAGTTCAGTAGGCCTTCTGTTTACCTTCTACAAATATCTCTGATTTTCCAAACATAATTTGGTAACGTAGTTATGGTTCAAGGAGCAAGGAGTTCAGCCCTCTTTTCACCTTTGAGGGACTCTTGTTTTTGATCTTAGCAGGCAAATTGATTGTTGTTGTGAGGCAGTATTCATTATGAATCGAGAACTTTCAAAAAAAAGCTTAAGAAAAGACTACCTGGATCATCGGAAAAAGCTTGTCTCAAGTTTTACCGAGCGCTCCCATAGAGATATTTGTAAGCATATAGTTGATTGGCTAGAGGGTAAAAATATCAAACAAATATTTATGTATTACCCACTAGAAGGCGAGCCTGATATTCGTTTTTTGTGTCATGACTTGAAACATCGTATCGTCTATGGTTTACCTGTAATCCAAAATAATAAAACAATGTTCTTTTACTCATGGATTCCAGGAAATCAATTAAAGCTAAGCTCTTTAGGTATTCCTGAGCCTATTCCCTCTAGGCAAACACCATTACAAGTTTCTGAGAATACGTTGATTCTGGTCCCTTCTCTTGCAATGGATTTTACAGGAATTAGGCTTGGTTATGGAGGAGGGTACTATGATCGGTTTCTGGCAAGTACCAGTACGGAGCATATCATGGGTGTCCTATGGGAAGACTTTATCAGTGACCAAAACCTACCTAGCAATGATTGGGATATCCCTCTACGGTATGCCGCAACAGAAGCAGGAATTCTACCGATGAAGCCTCTTAAAGACTAAAATTCTTTACTTTTAAAATTAGGTATTTGCTTGTTAGGTAACTCCAAATAAATATTCTACCCACTATTCATGTGTGATCAGAACGCTATATTTTGGTAGAAACGGATGCC